>JAYUCZ010000131.1:0-4173 GCA_043740065.1 Thiobacillaceae bacterium
GCCACCGCCATGATTTACGCCAGCCTTAAAACCATCCGCCAATGGAACACGCCGCTGGTGCCTGCGGCTTACCTCTCGCTCGGGCATTTTTCCGGCGGCATGATCCTGCTGGTCGCCGCGCTGGCCTCTGGGGGGGACGCGCAACCCTATGTCATGCTGTCGTTGTTCCAACTGTTTGTCGCCGCCTTCGTCAAGGTGATTTATTTTTACTGGATCGACCGCGTGAGTTCCGGCTCCACCATCAACACCGCCACCGGCTTTACCCGCGCACAAGTCAAACTGCTGGATGCAGGACACACTCACGGTACGTTTTTAACCCAGGAGTTCGGCTACATCGTGCCGCGCATGACGGCAGGCACCCTGCGCATCCTGTCCATGCTGCTGGCATTTGCCATCCCCGTATTGCTGCTGTATTTTGCGCTGCACTTCAAGGCACCGGCATTCAGCATCGCCGCGCTGGTGTTTGTGTTTGGCGGGCTGGTCACCGAACGCTGGCTGTTTTTTGCCGAAGCGCGGCATGTGGTTAATTTGTACCACGGCGCACAGCGTTGCTGATTACTGCTTGATTTATTTGAACAATTCAGTATATTAGCAGTATTTAATATTTGCCGTAATGGAGAAACAAACCATGTTTGGTATCCGCGAAATTGATTCTGACCAGCTCGAATCTCTGAGAATATCTGGCGTTCATCTCATCGACGTGCGCACCGAAGCCGAACACGCACAGGCAAAAATCGAAGGCTCAACGCACATTCCCTTGCACATGCTGCCGTTCAAGGCGCAGGAACTCCAAGGCTCGCAGCCCGTGGTGTTTTACTGCCGCTCCGGCGCACGCTCCGCCCAAGCCTGCTCGTGGCTGATGCAGCAAGGCAAACAGGATGTTTACAACCTGGCTGGCGGCATTATGAGCTGGGCGCGTGCGGGCAAGGCGCTGGCCGCATAAAAACTCGCAGCACGACACCGCGCAGATATTGCAATAATTTGTTACGTGAGTTAATTTAGCAATCCCTGATTTATAAACCAGCCCTGATAATTAACGGAGATTCAAATGGAATTCAACAAAGAACTCGACGCACGTGGCCTGAACTGCCCCCTGCCCATCCTGCGCACCAAGAAAGGCCTCGCAGAACTGGCCAGCGGAGAAATCCTCAAAGTCATCGCCACCGACCCGGGTTCCGTCAAGGACATGCAAGCTTTTGCCAAACAGACTGGCAACGACCTGGTTGAATCATCCGAAGCTGGCGGCGAATACACCTTCTACATGAAAAAGAAGTAAGCCAAAACAAAAGCGTCCGACCAAATAGTCAGACGCTTTTTTTACGCTTGCCATAAACACTTGCGAAAACCGGAGGACACACCATGAGCGACACCAAAAAACTGGCGATCATCGCCACCAAGGGCACCCTGGACTGGGCCTACCCCCCCTTCATCCTCGCTTCCACCGCTGCGGCGCTGGGCTACGACGTACAGATTTTCTTCACCTTTTACGGCCTGCAACTGGTACGCAAGGACACCTCCAGCCTCAAGATCAGCCCGCTTGGCAACCCCGGCATGCCGATGAAAATGCCGTTTGGCCCCAAATGGTTTAAAGGCATCAACTGGAACATCCCAAACGCCGTGCAATCCCTGGTTCCCGGCTATGAAAACGTCGCCACCGGCCTGATGAAAATGACCATCGCCAACTGCGGCGTGGCCACCATTGCCGAACTGCGCGACCTGTGCCAGGAAGCCGACGTTAAATTCCTCGCCTGCCAAATGACCGTTGAACTGTTTGGTTTCGACCATAGCGACTTCATCGGCGGCATCGACTACGTTGGCGCCGCCAGCTTCTTTGAATTTGCTGGCGAATCGGATATTTGCCTGTTTATCTAAGCGGCACACCAGCTCTACAAAACGCCCCCGTCAACCGGGGGCGTTTTTGTTTGCCCTGACCTGCGCCCACAGCGGCAGAAACCGTATTACTCCTTTTCTCGTTGGAAAGTGAGGTTTCAGCCAGCCTTCCCATGATCTCTGCATCACGTTCTCTGCTTGCTGTTTGTTCGGCCTGAATTTTCTTTAAGTGTTCAAACATTAGGTTTTCTATGTTGCTCATGGTGTGACTCCTTTTGGTTGGTCTAGCATGATGAAAATATGCTTTGCGTCTTTCAGGCTATCAATCTCAACTCCCTCCCTCAACACCACAATACAAACAACACAAAACCGTGATACTCCATTTGCCAGAGCAGTACAAACAGACTGTCGCAAAACCGCAACAGAGCCAGTTTCAGCCAGCATAATCCACACTTAACACGCAAGCCAATCAAGCTTTGGCAGTAAAATCTGCCACAGTTCGTTATCCCACGTTGTTTATTCTAAAATTTTTGCTCCGGAGGCAAACATGAAAGTTACCCGCATCGCACTGGCACTGGCACTGGCCGGCATTTCCGTTGGCGCACAAGCTACCAACGGCTACTTTGGACACGGCTCTGGCATGAAAGCCAAGGGCATGGCTGGCGCTTCTACCGCCATGATTGGCGATGCCTTCGGTGGTGCCAACAACCCGGCGACGATGGCTTTCGCGGGCGATCGTCTTGATTTGGGTGTGGATTTGTTCAGCCCGATTCGCGAAGCAACAAGAACAAACAGCACAGTTGGCGGTGTACCGATCGACCCAGATAGCGACGGAGACACTGATGTCACGCAGATCATCCCTGCCATCAACGGCAGCTCGGAAAGCGATTCCAACATATTTGCCATCCCCGAATTCGGTTACAACAAAATGCTGAATCAAAATTTGGCGCTGGGCATTACCGTGTACGGCAATGGCGGCATGAATACCAATTACAAGAGAGATCAACTCGGTGGCAACGCAAACCTGCTAGGCGGCAACACCCGTCTTGGCGTTGACCTGATGCAATTAATTGTTGCCCCTACCGTTGCTTACAAGATTGCTCCTAACCACTCCATTGGCATTTCGCCATTGATTGGCTACCAGCGCTTCAAGGCCGAGGGGTTGCAGGCCTTTGGTCTGATTTCTCAAGATTTTGGTGGCGCTAATAGCGTGACCAACAACGGCTACGACGATGCCTTCGGTTATGGCGTTCGTGTCGGATATTTTGGTCGCCTGGCCCCTACCTTTGCCGTTGGCGCAGCCTACGCCAGCAGAATGAATTTTCAAGAATTTGATAAGTACAAAGGTCTGTTTGCCGAACAAGGCGACCTTGATATTCCCGAAAACTACAACGTAGGCGCGGCATGGCAGGCAACACCCAGCCTGCTGTTTGCGCTTGATTACCAGCACATCAGCTACAGCGATGTCAAAGCTATCTCCAACCCTTCCACCAATTTCTTTACCTGCATGGGCGGTGTTGGAGGTGGTGTTGGCCCTCATAATGCCGCTAACCCATTCTGCATGGGCGGTAATGCCGGACCTGGCTTTGGCTGGAGCGACATGGACATCTGGAAGCTGGGCATGGAGTACAAATACAGCAAACAGTTGACACTGCGTGCTGGTTACAGCCACAGCGATCAACCCATTCCTGCACGCGATGTGGAATTCAACATCATTGCCCCTGCTGTTATTGAGAACCACGCTACCCTGGGTTTAACCTACACCATGGCTTCTGGTGATGAGCTGACCGTTTCCTACATGCACGGCTTTGCAAATGATGTTTCCGGACCCTCTTGGTTCTTCGGCGGCACGGACAAAATCGAAATGTACCAAAACTCTCTGGGTGTTCAGTACAGTTGGAAAATGTAATTCCAGCTTTGTAAATACGCACACAGAAAAAACCGGGCACGTCGCCCGGTTTTTTTTGCCCGCAACAGACGCAAATGATTGTGGTCAGGCCACGATTAAATGCATTTCATTTATTCCGGGTTCGGCGCATCTTCCGCGAAGGGATTCAGCAACATCATGCCATCCACCTCCAGGCGATGTTGCATATCTTCGGTCAGCAATATCTGACAACCGGCTCTGCGTGCGGCCGCCACAATCTGGGCATCCCACCACGAAAAGCCATAACGGTCGGCCAGCGCCCAGGCCGCCTCGATCAGCGCCGCATCGTTCTTGACCGGATGCCATGCCAGCAGGTTGCGCACATCCTGACGCGCCAACGCAGTCGGCAACCCCGGTTTCAATTTCTGGGTCACGTTAACGTAATACTCTTGCAGCACCTGAAAGCTCAACCGCCC
>JAYUCZ010000132.1:0-4168 GCA_043740065.1 Thiobacillaceae bacterium
AGGCGTTTCCGCAAAGGCGAGATAGTGCGCTTTTTCGACCGTATCAATGGCCTCATTCAGCAAAGCCGACACCTTGCGCCCGTAGGCAAGTGCGTCCCGCCCTGCCACCTCCTCTTCGATCTGTACCCGTTTGTCTTCATCCAGCGGAACAAATCCCTGCATAGGCTGTAACGCACGCGGATGACTGACCAGCATCGAACATCCCTGCATGAACAACAACACGGCGATCAAGACAAAACGCCCCGTCACAGTGACAACTCCGGCGCGATGCTCGCAAGAAAATCAGACATCCCGGACTCGCACCCATGCATTTTTGACCAAACCTTCCAACGGGCGGTAATTGGACTTGTAGGCCATCTTGCGCGAATCCGCTATCCAGTAGCCCAGATACACATAAGGCAAAGCAAGCCGACGGGCGCACTCGATCTGCCATAGCACCGCATAAGTGCCGAGGCTGCGTTTCTCGCGCTCCGGATCAAAAAACGTATAGACCGCAGACAAACCATCTTCCACCCGATCCAGAACGCTGACCATCACCAGTTCATCACCATCGCGAAACTCCACCAGCAGGCTATCCACCTGGCTGGACAGCAAAAATTGCGCGTACTGCTCGCTGCCGTCCTGATCCATGCCGCCACCGCTGTGACGACCTCGCTGATAGCGGCGGTAAAGCTCGAACTGTTCCTCGTCCAGCAGCAACGGCTTCAACTCGGCACGCAAGTTCTGATTCAGTTTCTGGCACCGACGCTGGGCGCGGTTTGCGACAAAAGCATTCGCCACCACCCTGACCGGCACGCAACGGCTGCAACCGTTGCACTGCGGGCGATAGGTGTAATCCCCGCTACGCCTGAACCCGACGCGAATAAGCTGGCTATAGGCTGATGAGCCGATCAAATGCGCGGGTGCGGCCACTTGCGAACGCGCTTCCAGGCCGTCGATATAACTGCACGGATAGGGTGCGGTCAGATAAAACTGGATGCGTAAAAAAGGTGGTTCAGAGGGATGCACTAGCGGTTTTCCAAGAAAATTTAGCTGGTGGGGTTAAAAAGATTTTCGACTGGCTGCAAGTTTACCAAGCCTTGCACTTCGTGGATAAACGCCGCACGCGATATGGGATGTGCGCCTAACGAAGCCAGGTGCGCAGTTTGCATCTGGCAATCAATCAGGCCGTAACCGCATTCGTCCAGCCGTTTGCACAAATGCGCCAGCGCCAGCTTGGAAGCATCGGCGCGCTGGCTAAACATGGATTCCCCATAGAACATCCGGCCAATCGCGATGCCATACAAACCGCCCACCAGTTCGCCGTCCATCCAGGTTTCTATCGAATGCGCGTAACCCTGCTGATGCAAGCGGGTATAAACATCCAGCATCGCATCGCCAATCCAGGTTCCAGATTGGCCGTCGCGCACTTCTGCACAGCTCTGCATGACTTTCTTGAAACAGCTATCCAGGCGAATTTCATAGCCACCGCGTTTGATACGTTGCCTGAGCGAGCGGGATAACTTGAAGGCTGCCGGATGCAAGACCATGCGTGGATCCGGACTCCACCACAACACCGGCTCGCCGGGGCTAAACCAGGGAAATATCCCCAGCCTATAGGCTTCAATCACCCGCTCGGGCGAAAGCTCCTGACCTGCCGCCAGCAGGCCATTGGGCTCAGCCAAAGCTGAATGAACGGAAGGGAATGGCGCATCGCCGGACAACCATGAAATCATCCGCACATTCTGCCAGTTTCATTCTGCTGGTCAAAAAATTGTCAAAAAATGGTTGACAATAAACACACATACAGGATAATTAAGTCCTAATTGAATAAAGCGATATGCCCCTGATATTTACCAATGTCCGTCACGATATGCCCCGTTTACAGACCGAATCCTTGACCAGAATCCTGGCATTTTTATCCAGGGGCGACGCAGTGTTGGCAGCGGCTGTGCCGGGGCGTGCTTCAGTCCAGTATCATCTGGATTGCAGATACTCAAACCGCCTTCAGGGATGCAACGCTCACGTCAGAACAAATGACCCCAAGTTCACCAAAACACCCTTGCTGTTCAAAAAGCAAACCTTCTCAGAAGGGTGGCCTACCCACTAAGTTCAACCCGTTTCCTCCGACCAGGCTTTCAATGGCGTGCGTTGTTTTTTCATGTTTTCGCAACCACATCTCCGCTTTACTAGCCTGGACTTTTCCGCCCATGGTTAAGCCTCCCGCCTCCATGGGCGTTTTTTTGTCGTCCGTAAGTAAATAATCCATGGACGCAACAGTCTGTTTTCATTGTGGTCAACCCGTTCCTGCGGGATTCGATTACCCCATCCAAACCCGGCAACAATCCGAACCCGCATGTTGCCGGGGTTGCCAGGCGGTGGCGCAAACCATTATCGACTCTGGACAGGAAGCCTATTACACACATCGCACCGCGCTGCCTGCCACACCAGGCGACGCGCAATCCGAACTGGAAAAGCTGGGGCTGTACGACTTGCCGGAAATCCAGCAAAGCTTTGTCCGCATCGAGCCGGAAAACATCCGCGAAGCCGCGCTGATTCTGGAAAACATCGTGTGCGCCGCCTGTGTGTGGTTAAACGAACGCCATCTCATGCAATTGCCCGGCGTGGTATCGGCGGACATTAACTACGCTACCCGCCGCGCCCGGGTGCGCTGGGACAGCAGCCAGCTAAAACTTTCGGACATCCTGCGTTCGATTCAGGAAATTGGCTACGTTGCGCATCCCTTTGATGCCAGCAAACAAGAAGAAATTTTCCGCAAGGAACGCAACAGCGCCATCAAGCGTTTGGCCATTGCCGGACTGGGCATGATGCAGGTGATGATGTACGCGCTGCCCACCTATACCGCCGACCCGGAAGAAATGACACCAGACATTGTGGGCTTGATGCGCTGGGCGAGTCTGATCCTGACCCTGCCGGTGATTTTTTACTCGGCCTGGCCGTTTTTTCAGGGCGCGTGGAAGGACTTCAAGCGCAAAACCCTGGGCATGGATGTGCCGGTTTCTCTGGGTGTCGGTTCGGCCTTTATCGCCAGCGTATGGGCGACGCTCACCCAACAGGGTGATGTCTATTTCGACTCGGTCAACATGTTCATCTTTTTGCTTTTGACCGGGCGCTTTCTGGAAATGAACGCCCGCCGCCGCAGCGCCCAGGCCGCCGAAGAGCTGGTCAAACTGATTCCCGCCGTGGCCAGCCGCATGGCAAACTGGCCTGCACGAAACACGGAAACAGTCCCCGCCGCGCAGCTTGCGCCGGGCGACCATGTGCTGATTAAACCAGGTGAAGTCGTTCCCGCCGACGGCATTCTGGTGGAAGGTCAAACCAGCATGGTTGAAGCCATGCTCACCGGTGAATCCGCACCACGCTCGAAACAGGTTGGCGAACTCCTGATTGGCGGTACGCTCAACCAGCAAAACCCGGTGGTGATGCGCGTGGAAAAAACCGGCGAAAACACACGCCTGTCGGCCATTGTGCGATTGCTGGATCGTGCGCAAAGCGAGAAGCCGAAAATCGGCCAGATGGCCGACCGCGCGGCCTCCTGGTTTGTTGGCTTGCTGCTGGTTTTGACGGCCATCATTGCCGTAATCTGGTATGTCATTGACCCATCCAAGGTGCTGTGGATCACGGTTTCCATTCTGGTGATTACCTGCCCGTGCGCGCTGGGCCTCGCAACCCCCGCCGCGCTGACCGCAGCAACCGGACGGCTGACGAATTTAGGTTTGCTCACCACGCGCGGAAATGCATTGGAAACCCTGGCACAAGTCACCGACATGGTGTTCGACAAAACCGGTACGCTGACGCTGGGCAAGCTGACGCTGCTGAGCGTCGAGCCTGCAGGAGATTACGACCGTACGCAAATACTGCAACTGGCCGCCGCACTGGAAGCCGCCTCCGAACACCCCATCGCCCACGCCATCCGCAAAGCCGCCGCGCTGCCCGTCCAACATGCCGATGCGCCGCGCAACTACCCCGGACAGGGTGTAGAAGCCACCATCAACGGCAAGCTGTACCGGCTAGGCAAACCCGCGTTTTGTCATGTTTTCCCACCCGCAGACGTGGCGCAAACCCCATCTACCCGGCTGGCACTCACGGAAGAAGACAAACTTGTCGGCTGGCTGCTGCTGGGCGACGAAATCCGCCCCGATGCCGCCGCCGCGCTGCAAACGCTCAA
>JAYUCZ010000133.1:0-4163 GCA_043740065.1 Thiobacillaceae bacterium
ATACTTGATAGCCTCGGACGGGAAACCCGCCCAGTGCTTGATGCGCCGGAAACGTTCCTCCTCCGCCGCCGCGACCAGCTCGCCATCGCGGATTAAACAGGCTGAAGAATCGCCGTGAAAGGCGTTGATGCCGAGAATAAAAATCATGTTTGTACTGTTGATCGAAGCGCCTTACGCCTCGTACCATGGGTTAATGATGGTCAGCCCGGCAATGTTGCCAAAGTCTTTCACGTTGCGCGTCACCAGCGGCAAACCATAAACCAACGCGATGGATGCAATCTGCGCATCCTCGGTGCTGATGGGCTGGCCAGCGCGTGTCCTTCCCGCCACCACCCGCGCATAAATACCAGCGGCGCGCTCATCAAAAGACAAACAACGTCCGTCAAAGTCCTGTTCAAACATTCGCTGCGCCGCCTCGGCCAACGCGTCCTTGCGTTGCCCGACCGACAACAGGCTTATTCCCAACAGAATTTCAGCACGCGTGATCGCCGTGATGAAAAATGCCGTTTCAGCCTTGCCATCAAACCAAGCCACCACCCCGGCCTCTGGTTGGGCGCGCATCAACTCCGACAACACATTGGTGTCCAGCACCATTTCGTTAGCCATCGCGCTCAATCCAGCAAGGGTGCCGGGCGGCCGGGCTGGCGAGCCGGTATCGGCAAGCTCTCCGCATCCAGCCCGGCAAAGCGCTCGTGTATGCGCCTGGCCAGACTGCCAGCGGGCATGGCGGGCGCAAGTACCTGACGCAAAATCTGCCGCGCCTCCTCTTCCATTGAGAGGCCATGCCTTGCGGCACGCAGACGTAAATCCGCTTTTAGATTGTCTTCCAGATTACGAATCGTCAGGCTGGCCATGATGCACTCCCGTATGCTTGCAATGATTTCATTGTATGCATTGCCATCATTGATGGCAATGTGATGCGTGAGTTGGGCTTGTTGTTACTTATCCCCTCCACCCAGTCTTCTCTCCAGCATTTTCAGCGCAAGAATTGCTTCTGCCATCCCCCGCTGCACCGCGTAATACAAGCCGTGCCAGCCGTCCTTGAAACCCTTGCCCACCGTCAGACAATAAATGGGCACTAACCAGGGCGTAACAAACATCATTTTGCGCAGACGATCTTGCCAGCGCAGTTCGCGCCATTTGCGCTTTGTCAGCAAGTCGCACTCAAGCTGGGCGTAGCGATCCTGCGCCGTCAACCAGCGGACGAGGGGTTTCCGGTCATCGTGGAAGACCACGGCATGGAGTTTCTCCAGCTTTCCTTCAACGACCACGCGCTGGGTGTGGCCGTCCTGAACATAGTGCGCGACACTGCGGCGGTACAGCCCGACAACCGGCGGATAGAGCGAACCGGAAAGCGCCCGCCCATGGATGCAGTAGCGGAAACGCAGCCAGTGGCCCGCCGTTTCCGGGGCGGGTAATAGCGCGTTCATTTCCGCCACCAGTGCCTCGCCGAGCACATAATCGGCATCCAGCGCCAGCACCCATTCAGCCGTTATGCCGGTTTGTTGCAGCCCGTAGTTCCATTGCGCGGCATGGTTGTCGAATGGGCGCACCACAAAACGCACATTGGGAAATGTTGCGCAGATTGCATGGGTTGCATCTGTGCTGCCGCTGTCCAGCACCAGCACTTCCTGCGCCCAGCGCAGCTTGTCCAGCACGCGGCCAATGTTGGCTTCTTCGTTCCATGTAAGGATTAACGGAGCGATTCGATCAAGCATATTTCACTCATGCCACAAAATTAAAAATCAGACCCCTGACGAGCCACCTACAAAACAATTCACCGTTCACCACCTTGTTGCAACAAATCCCGCCAACCAATTAAATCCGCCGTTTCCCTGCTTTGGGTTTGCTTGCCGCCATACACTACCTGCGGTTTGCGTGTCTGGTTGCCGGGCAAGCCCTGCCATTTTTTCAGGCCGCCCAACCAGTCGGGGGCAAAGGTTGCGCCGGATTTTATCTCTACACCTTGCAGGCCGTCTGGCGTTTCGTACACTAAATCGACTTCGTTTCCTGCGCTATCGCGCCAGAAAAACAGTTCCGGCGTAATGCCCATATTTAATCCCCGTTTCACAAACTCGGATACAACCCAGGTTTCAAACAGTGCACCGCGCTGCGCGTGTATCCCCATGCTGCCCGCATCGCGAACGCCCAGCAGCCACGCGGCCAGCCCCACATCCAGAAAATAAAGTTTGGGGGCTTTAACCAGGCGTTTGCCAAAATTATTGTGGTACGGTTTTAGCAGCATCAGCACATAGCTGGCTTCCAGCACGGTGATCCACTCGCGCGCCGTTGCGTGCGAAATGCCGCAATCCGCGCCCAGCGAAGACAGGTTCAGCAACTGCCCAGAGCGCGCCGCGCACAGGCGCAAAAACCGCTGGAACAGCGTCAAATCGCGCACCGCCAGCACTTGGCGCACGTCGCGTTCGATATACGTGTTTACATAATTGGGGAACCAGTCTGCGGGCGCAATTTTCCGATCATATAGGGGCGGATAGCCGCCTTGCAGCAGCAGTTTGTCCAAATCGCCCGGCAATTTCCCGGCGGCGCTCAGTTCCGCAATCGAAAAAGGCAGCAACTGCACCAACCCCACCCTGCCTGCCAGTGTCTGGGTAATGCCGGACAACAAACCGAATTGTTGTGAACCCGTCAGCACAAACTCGCCCATGCGCCGCCGCTCATCCACCACGCCTTGCAAATAAGACAGCAGTTCCGGGCAGCGCTGCACTTCATCCAGAATCGCCCCTTCCGGGAAGCGCATCAGAAACCGGCGCGGATCGGAGAGCGCGAACTCCCGCTCTTCGGGGTCTTCCAGCGTGATGTAAGGTTTATCTGCAAAGACTTGTCGCGCAAGCGTGGTTTTACCCGCCTGCCGGGGTCCGGTGATGGCCACAACAGGAAACCCCCGCGCCAGTCGGCGCAGGGTTTTTGCGGCATCACGCTGAATCAAGGACATTTATGCAGATTGAAGAATAAAACATCAAATTGCATAATACCCGGCTACCGGGAATACGCAAGGTTGCGTCTCCTGCAGTTCACTGTTCACCGCTCACCTTCCTGTGCCAGCGCCACGCGGTATCAATCATGTGTTCAAGCCCGGCATGTTGCGGTTGCCAGCCGAGTTCTTTTTGTATGCGCGTGGCATCGCCCACCAGCCTGGGCGGATCGCCTGCGCGGCGTGCGCCCAGTTTTACGGCAATGGGGCGGCCTGTGATTTGCCGGGCCGCATCAATCACTTCCTTGACCGAAAACCCGCGCCCGTTGCCCAGGTTGTAAGCGGTAGTTTTTGCGCCATTTTCCAGCGCAGCCAGGCCGCGTACATGCGCGTCGGCCAGGTCGGTTACATGGATGTAATCGCGGATGCAGGTACCGTCTGGCGTGTCGTAGTCGTCGCCATACACTGTTATATCTGGCCGACTGCCTGCCGCCGCATCCAGCACCAGCGGAATCAGGTGGGTTTCGGGGTCGTGCGCTTCGCCGGTGTCGCCATCCGGGTCGGCACCGGCGGCATTGAAATAACGCAGGCTGATCGAGCGCAAGCCATGCGCCACGTCGAAGTCGCGCAGCATTTGTTCAATCATCAACTTGGATGCGCCGTATGGGTTGATGGGGTGTTGCGGATGGGTTTCCGGGATAGGGACAATAGTTGGCTCGCCGTAGGTGGCACAGGTGCTGGAAAAAATAAATTTGTCCACGCCAAAATCCCGCGCCGCTTCCAGCAGAGTCAAACTGCCCGCGACATTGTTGCGGTAATACTTGCCGGGGTTGGTGACCGACTCGCCCACATAGGCAAAAGCGGCAAAGTGCATCACCGCGATGGGTTGATATTGCTGAAAGGCCGCATCCAGCGCGGCGCGGTCGAGAATGTCGCCGCGCACAAACGGCCCCCATTTGACCGCCCATTCGTGGCCATAGACCAGGTTGTCGAAAGAAACGGGCACATAGCCCGCCGCCGCCAACGCCTTGCAGGCATGGCTACCGATGTAACCGGCTCCGCCGGTGACTAGAACGTGTTTCATTTATCCGAGATATCCATTGTGAAATTCGGTTTGCTTCCCCCTTGATAAAGGGGGATTGAGGGGGATTTTAGCTTTACCAAAACAGGTGACAACCCTCAAATCCCCCCTAACCCCCTTTATCAAGGGGGGAACACGCCGATAGGCCCC
>JAYUCZ010000134.1:0-1672 GCA_043740065.1 Thiobacillaceae bacterium
CTCTCGCCACACCTGAGCAAGAAACAGATAGACGCACTGCAAGCCGGGCCGGATGTCACCCTGCTGGCCGACACGCTGGCCTGGCTGGCGCTGCCCGGCCACCATCTCATCACCCTGCTGGACGAAGATTACCCACCGCTGCTACGCGAAATTGCCGATCCGCCTGCGTTGCTGTATGGCAAAGGCCGCCGTGAAATGCTCGCGCAAAACTGCCTGGCCATCGTCGGCAGCCGCTCCGCCACGCCGCAGGGCGAAGCCAACGCGGCGGCGTTTGCCGAGGCGCTATCCAGTGCCGGGCTCAGCATCGTCAGCGGATTGGCGCTGGGCATCGACGCGGCGGCGCATCGTGGCGGATTAAAGGGTGCTGGCTCGACCATAGCCGTAGTCGGCACCGGGCTGGATCGGGTTTACCCGGCGCGCAACAAGGCGCTGGCGCACCAGATTGCCGAACAGGGCTTGATCCTGTCGGAGTTTGCACTGGGTACTATTTCCGCGCCGGGACATTTTCCCAAACGCAATCGCATTATTTCCGGCTTGTCGCGTGCGGTATTAGTGGTGGAGGCGGCGCCAGGTTCCGGCTCGCTTATCACCGCCCGTCTGGCACTGGAGCAGGGGCGCGAGGTGTTGGCGATTCCCGGCTCGATTCATTCGCCGCTATCCAAAGGCTGTCATGCGCTGATTAAGCAGGGGGCCAAACTGGTGGAGTCGGCGCAGGACATCGTCGAAGAACTGGCCTGGCCCATCATGCCCGCCCGCCCCGCCGACCCGGCTGATGAAAACGACCCGTTGATGCAACATTTGGGCTTTGATGCCATGACCCTGGATCAACTTGCCGAACGCAGTGGGTTGACGGTGGAAGCGCTTTCGGCCAAGCTGTTGACGCTGGAACTGGAAGGGCGCGTGGCGCAACTTCCGGGCGGCCGCACCCAACGACTGATATAAATACATGTTTGAAATACTGGTTTACCTCTACGAAAGCTACCGCATGGCCGAGCTGGCCCCGAATCGCAACACCCTGGAAAAAAGGTTGTTTGCCGCCGGATTTGACGACGATTCGATCAAAGGTGCGCTGGACTGGTTTGCCCAAATGGCTGGCACCCAGTCGCATCCGCGCCTGACGGATACGCCGCATTTCCGTCACTATGCGCACGAAGAACAGGCGCGGCTGGACGACGAGTGTCTGTCCACGCTGCGGCATCTGGAAGAAGCGCAGATTCTCGACGGCGAATCGCGTGAGTGGGTGATTAACGGCCTGCTGCACCTGTCTGCCCAAGGGGCAGACGCAGAGGACATCACTGCCGAACACGTGCGCTGGATGAGCCTGATTGTGCTGTGGAATCGGGGTTATATCGAGCACTACACTTATCTCGAAGAAATGCTACTGAACGAAACCACCTTACATTAAATGAAGCTCACTCAATGAAGCTAGTCATTGTCGAATCGCCCTCCAAATCCAAAACGCTGAAAAAATACCTCGGCGCGGACTACGAAATTCTCGCGTCCTACGGCCACGTGCGTGATCTGGAGCCCAAAACCGGCGCGGTCAACACCGACGATTTTTCGATGAAGTACCAGATCATCGAACGCAATCAGAAACACGTCGATGCCATTTGCAAAGCCGCCAAAAAAGCCGATGAAATCCTGCTGGCAACCGACCCGGACCGCGAAGGCG
>JAYUCZ010000135.1:0-1662 GCA_043740065.1 Thiobacillaceae bacterium
ATCTCTGCCAACAGCGCGGGATCATCGCATTCGGTTTCGAACCCGGCCAATACCGCGCGTGCCTGGCTAACGCGTTGCGGCGCAGGCAGGTTTGCATCGACGCCAGCAAGCAGCGCCGCGCGCAGCGGCAG
Organism: Thiobacillaceae bacterium; assembly: GCA_043740065.1. Classification (GTDB taxonomy): domain Bacteria; phylum Pseudomonadota; class Gammaproteobacteria; order Burkholderiales; family Thiobacillaceae; genus UBA6918. The sequence continues at coordinate 132 of JAYUCZ010000135.1, forward strand.
CAACCTCTGCCAGCCCGCGCTTACATTGAAGCTGAGGTAAGCCAAACCCTTTGGGGCCAAATGTGTGCGACAGACGCATAGCAACGCCTGTTGCACTTCAGGTGGCACCCATGAAAATACCCCGTGCGCGATGATGTAGTCAAACTCGCCCAGATTATCGGGTAACGCGGCCAGATCCGCATGCACGATACGTGCATTGTTAAGCCCTAGCGCGGCTAAAAAACGCGCGCCTGCCTCCGCCTGCACCCGCGAAAGCTCGATGCCGGTGTAATCCGATTCGGGATGATAAAACGCCAGCGGAATCAGATTGCCGCCCGCTGCGCAACCCAGTTCCAGCACCCGCGCACGGTGCGGAGGGGGCGCTTCATAGCCGTGCAGCCAGGCCATGGCTGCCAGAAAATCCGGCTGTGTTTCCGGCAGCGGCAGACTGTCGTAGGGCAATTCGTCGTAGCTGGGCAGCGTATCCAACTGCAAATTCCCCTGGATTAACGCCCGCGTGTACCGGGTTTGGCCGAAAATAAGGCAGCTTGCGGACGCGGCTTGTGCGCAGCGGGTGGGCCGTTGCGTGTTGCGGGCGCAGGCTGGGCCGCGCGCGGAGCGGAGGCGGATTGGGTGGCGGAGGGCTTGTTGCCTTGCTGCGAGCGACCGGAGGCGTTGCGCCCATTTGCCTGACCACTGCGGCCATTCGACTGGCCACCTCGACCCTGCGGCGGACGCGGCGGACGTTCCTCCGACATCAGCTCGGATTTCAGCGGCGGTACAAAACCTTCGATTTCTACCCGAACAATCGAGCGTTTGATGAGTTTTTCGATGTCTTTCAGATAGCTCATTTCTTCGCTGTCCACTAACGACAGCGCGGCGCCGGTGCTGCCTGCGCGTCCAGTACGGCCGATGCGGTGAACATAATCTTCGGCCACGTTGGGCAGTTCAAAATTGACCACTTGCGGCAGTTGATCGATATCGATGCCGCGTGCCGCGATATCGGTCGCAACCAGTACGCCGATGCTGCCGTCCTTGAACTGCGCCAGCGCCTTGGTGCGCGCGCCCTGGCTTTTATTGCCATGAATCGCAGCGGCGCTGATGCCATCCTTGATGAGCTTTTCGGCCAGCTTGTTCGCGCCGTGCTTGGTGCGGGTGAACACCAAGACCTGTTTCCAGTCGTGGCGACGGATCAAATGGCTCAACAAATCGCGTTTGTGGGCCTGGGGGACCAGATGCATGGACTGATCCACCAGTTCGGACGCGGTATTGCGGCGCGCGACTTCGATGCAGACGGGTTTTTGCAGCAGGCTGTTCGCCAGCGTTTTGATTTCGTCCGAGAACGTCGCCGAGAACAACAGCGTTTGGCGCTGCTTGGGGACGACCGCGAGCACTTTTTTGATGTCGCGAATAAAACCCATATCGAGCATGCGATCGGCTTCGTCCAGCACCAGAATTTCGACGCCGGACAAGTCCACGGTTTTTTGCCCGAGGTGATCGAGCAGGCGGCCGGGCGTCGCCACCAGAATGTCAACGCGCGCGCGCAGCGTTT
>JAYUCZ010000136.1:0-9718 GCA_043740065.1 Thiobacillaceae bacterium
TGGAAGTTATCGGGGATACCCAATTGACGGGCGCGCGAGCGCACGACAGAAAGTGCGGCCTGTATGGATTCCTGCATCACTTCGCCCAGCTTGCCCGTGGTTGTCACTTTGCCCTTGCCGGGCAGCCTGACACCTTCTATGGTGAGTAACTCGCCGCCCACCTCAGTCCAGGCCAGACCTGTTACCTGTCCAACTTGGTTGTTCTTTTCTGCGATGCCATAACTGAACCTGCGCACGCCCAGATACTTATCCAGATTGCGCGAGGTCACGGACAACTTGCCCTTGTGCTTTTTAAGCAGCAAGGACTTGACGGCCTTGCGGCAAATTTTGGAAATATCCCGATCCAGGCTGCGCACGCCGGCTTCGCGCGTGTAATAGCGCACCACATCACGCAATGCTGATTCGGCGATCTGGAACTCGGTGTCATTGAGGCCATTCGCCTTCATTTGTTTGGCCACCAGATAACGCATGGCGATATTGACCTTCTCGTCCTCCGTGTAGCCGGAAAGGCGGATGACTTCCATCCGATCCAGCAAGGGCGCAGCAATGTTCATGGTGTTGGCCGTCGCCACAAACATGACATCCGAAAGGTCGTACTCAACTTCGATGTAATGATCCTGGAAGGTGTGGTTTTGCTCTGGATCAAGCACTTCCAGCAAAGCAGAAGAAGGATCGCCACGGAAATCCTGGCCCATCTTGTCCACTTCGTCCAGCAAGAACAGCGGATTACGCACACCAGTCCTGGTCAGGCTTTGCAAAATCTTGCCCGGCATGGAGCCGATGTAGGTGCGGCGATGGCCGCGTATTTCAGCTTCGTCGCGCACGCCACCCAAAGCCATGCGCACAAACTTGCGATTGGTTGCACGGGCAATAGACTGCCCCAGCGAGGTTTTACCCACCCCTGGCGGCCCGACCAAGCACAGGATAGGGGCTTTGACCTTGTCCACACGCTGCTGCACGGCAAGGTACTCCAGGATGCGTTCCTTGACCTTATCGAGGCCGTAGTGATCCTCGTCCAGCACTTTCTCGGCCTTGGTCAGATCTTTGCTGATCTTGGTTTTCTTTTTCCACGGCAGGTTGACCAGCACATCAATGTAACCACGAACAACCGTCGCTTCGGCGGACATGGGTGACATCATGCGCAGCTTTTTCAGTTCGGTCTCGGCTTTGGCTAACGCTTCCTTGGACATGCCGGCATCCTTGACGCGGCGTTCCAGGTCTTCCGTCTCCGCGCCTTCCTCAATGTCGCCCAATTCCTTTTGAATGGCTTTAACCTGCTCATTCAGGTAGTACTCGCGCTGGGATTTTTCCATCTGGCGCTTGACGCGACCACGGATACGCTTCTCCACCTGCAGGATGTCAATCTCGGCTTCCAGCAAACTCATCAGATGTTCCAGCCGCTTGGCGACGGAAATCATTTCCAGGATTTCCTGTTTTTTCTCCAGCTTCAGAGGTAAATGCGCGACGATGGTGTCGGCCAGGCGACCACCCTCATCAATACCGGAAAGCGAGGTCAGAATTTCTGGTGGGATTTTTTTGTTGAGTTTGACGTACTGGTCAAACTGCGCCATCAGTGCCCGGCGCATAGCCTCCACTTCGGTGTCGTCCTTGCCGTCCAGCGCCACCAGTTCAGCCTGCGCGGCCAGATGCGTATCCGCATCCACCACCGATACAATACGTGCGCGCTGGTTGCCTTCTACCAACACTTTTACCGTGCCATCGGGAAGCTTGAGCATTTGCAGCACCGTCGCCATGCTGCCGGTGTCGTATAGATCGCTGGTCGATGGCTCATCCTGAACCGCAGACTTTTGTGCGACCAGCAAAATATGTTTGCCGGACTCCATGGATGTTTCCAGCGCCTTGATGGACTTCGGTCTGCCGACAAACAGCGGGATGACCATGTGCGGGAACACCACCACGTCACGCAGAGGCAGCAGGGGAAGTTCGATGATTTCGCCGTGTTCTGAATCACTCATTTAATTCACCTAAATTGGTATCTGCAAGATTGATTGTTGGGGTCGGGATTTCGCACCCGAGCCAATACGGCACATGCGGGCATCAGCCAAGACATCAAGGGGGCGGTAGAGATTTTTCTCCAGCGCCCCCTTGTATTTTTATTTTAAGAACCTGCCGCCGCCGAGGTTGCCAGCGGTTGGTCAGAATAGATCATCAGCGGCGGCCCTTCGCCGTTAATCAGCTGCTCATCCACCACCACTTTTGTAACGCCTGCAAGGGATGGCAGATCGAACATGGTATCCAGCAAGGCCTGCTCGATGATGGAACGCAAGCCGCGTGCGCCGGTACGACGCTTGAGCGCTTTCTTGGCTATGGTTTGCAGCGCCGCTTCACGGAACTCAAGCTCCACATTTTCCATCTTGAACAGCTTGGAAAACTGTTTGGTCAGCGCATTCTTGGGTTCGGTCAGAATTTGCATTAACGCCGCTTCATCCAGTTCGTCCAGCACCGTTACCACCGGCAAGCGACCAATGAACTCGGGGATCAGGCCATATTTAATGAGGTCTTCCGGCTCGACTGTGTGCAGTAATTCCATATCGCGCTTTTTGTCATCCACGCTTTTTACTTTGGCACCGAAGCCAATACCGCTCTTTTCCGAACGGTTGCGGATGACCTTTTCCAGACCGCCGAATGCACCGCCACAAATGAACAGAATATTGGTGGTATCAATCTGGACAAATTCCTGATTGGGGTGCTTGCGGCCACCTTGCGGCGGGACAGAAGCGGTTGTGCCCTCGATCAGTTTGAGCAACGCTTGCTGCACGCCCTCTCCCGACACATCACGGGTAATGGAAGGGTTATCGGCTTTGCGTGAAATCTTGTCAATTTCGTCGATATAGACGATGCCGTGTTTGGCTTTATCCACATCGTAATCACATTTTTGCAGCAGTTTCTGGATGATGTTTTCAACATCCTCACCTACATAACCCGCTTCTGTCAGGGTGGTGGCATCGGCCATCACAAACGGCACATTCAATAAACGCGCCAGGGTTTGCGCCAGCAGGGTTTTCCCCGAACCGGTGGGGCCAATCAGTAAAATGTTGCTCTTGGCGAGTTCCACGTCATCGGACTTGCTTTGGCTGGAACGCAGGCGCTTGTAGTGATTGTACACCGCGACCGACAGCGCTTTTTTCGCTTGCCCCTGCCCAATCACATACTGGTCGAGAATGTTGCGGATTTCGTGCGGGGTAGGCAGATCGGACGAACCCTTGTCCGGCTGATTCTGCTGGATTTCCTCGCGGATGATGTCATTGCACAGTTCCACGCACTCATCACAGATGAACACGGAGGGGCCGGCAATCAGTTTGCGTACTTCATGCTGGCTTTTGCCGCAGAAGGAGCAGTACAGAAGCTTGTCGCTTCCACTCTTGTCAGCCATCTTGTTCTCCTTCGTTTAAGCCGCCGCTTGATCGCGGCTTTCCAGAACCTTGTCCACCAGCCCGTAGGCGACAGCCTGCTCGGCGCTCATGAAATTGTCGCGATCTGTATCGCGCTCGATCACATCCATCGGCTGCCCGGTATGCTTGGCCAACATGCCGTTCAGCTTGTCCTTGAGATAGAGGATTTCCTTGGCGTGGATTGCGATGTCCGATGCTTGCCCCTGAAATCCGCCTAACGGCTGATGAATCATCACGCGGGAATTGGGCAGGCAATGGCGCTTGCCCTTGGCACCCGCAGTCAGCAGAAATGCGCCCATGCTGGCCGCCTGGCCAATGCACAGGGTAGAAACGTCCGGCTTGATGAACTGCATGGTGTCGTAAATCGCCATACCGGCAGAAACCGAACCGCCCGGAGAATTGATATAGAAATAAATATCCTTGTCCGGATTTTCGGATTCAAGGAACAGCAACTGCGCGACGATCAGGTTAGCGGTCTGATCGTTGACCGGCCCCACCAGAAAAATAACCCGTTCACGCAGCAGGCGCGAGTAGATGTCATATGAGCGCTCACCGCGCCCACTCTGCTCGATCACCATCGGGATGAGTCCAAGGCCTTGGGGTTCCATAAGGTCTTGCGGTTCCATATAGCCAGAACCCATATTGCTGCCCATCATATTGCTTGTCATGCAGCACGCCCCATCAATTCGTCAAATTTGGTCGGCTCATCCGTCACCTGAACCTTGCCGACGACCCATGCTACCACGTTGTCTTCCAGTGCCAGAGCCTCTACATCCTGCAAGCGCTGGGGGTTTTCGTAATACCACTGCACAACTTCCTGCGGGTCTTCGTAGCCTTGTGCATACTCGTCAACCAGCGCCCGAATTTGTTCAGGCTGGGGGCTCAGATTGTTCGCCTGGACGACCTCGGCAATAATCAAGCCCAAGCGCACGCGGCGTGCAGCCTGGTCTTTAAACATATCGGTCGAAATCAGGCTTTCATTAATTTTTTGGGTGCCACGCGCCTGAATATCAGTCAGCATCTGATTGCGCAAACGCTCAACTTCCATATTCACCAGCGACTGGGGTACGTCCAGTTGGGCATTCGCCAGCAAGACCTCCATCACGGCTTCCTTGACGCGTGCCTTGACGCGCCGGCCAACTTCGCGCTCCAGGTTGGTTTTAACCTCACCACGCAACTTGGCGACATCGCCATCCGCCACGCCCAGCGCTTCGGCAAACTTGGCATCGACTTCCGGCAGCTTGGGCTCGGACACTTCGTTCATCACAATCTCGAAATGTGCGGCTTTGCCGGCCAGATGCGCAGCGGCGTAATTGGCGGGAAAGGTCATGTCAAAACCGCGTGACTCACCGGCAGATAATCCGGACATGTTGTCTTCGAATTCTTTCAACATGCGGCCTTCGCCAATCACGGTCGAAAAATCCTTGGCTTCGCCGCCGTCAAACGGCACACCGTCCAACGTACCCTTGAAGTCAAATTTCACCAGATCACCAACCTGGCTGGCGCGCTCGATTTTTGCGTATTCGACGCGCTGCTTGCGCAAGGTCTCCAGCGTGGCATCGACATTGGATTCTTCCACCGCCACCACCGGGCGCTTGAGCGAAGCGGATGCAAAATCGCCAAATCCGACTTGCGGATAAACTTCAAAAGTTGCAGCAAAGCTGATTTCGTTGCTGCCATCGGCGCTGGCCTTGGGTTCAAAGCGCGGCATGCCTGCCACTTTCAGAGCGTGTGCATCAATCGCATCGTAAAAACTTTTTTGCAGTGATTCGCCCAACACATCCTGGCGCACACCCGTGCCATGCATTTTTGCAACCTGGCTCATCGGCACCTTGCCAGGACGAAACCCCGGTGCCTTGACGTTTTTGGCCATGCGCTTCAGACGGTGTTGTACTTCGGCCTCAATGGCAGCCATCGGAACAACCAGATCGACGCGACGTTCGAGAGAACCCAAAATTTCAAGACTGGACGTGGCTTCAAGATTAGACGTAGCTTCAAGACTGAACATGTGACACTTCCTGCAAAATTAATACTGGTTAAGAATATTTTTGATGGTGCGAAAGGGGGGACTCGAACCCCCACACCTTGCGGCGCTGGAACCTAAATCCAGTGCGTCTACCAATTCCGCCACTTTCGCGCCGCACGCGGCAACAGCCTTAAACCCCGAGCCTTAAACCCAGCGGCTTACAACCATAAATTGTAATATAATCAATACCATGCTGTCAGCCAGATTATTTGGCTGATGGGGTGTTATCAGGCTAAGCCCTTCATTCCTATCCGGATTTTTCTATACGCCTTGCCGCCACGTGCCAGTTAAACACTACGAAAACTTTCCGGTCGCGTCATTTGCCCTGCCGGCTCACCTGCGCCGCCCGGTTCAGACTATTTACGCTTTTGCGCGCTCTGCCGATGATATTGCGGATGAAGGAGATGCCCCTGCGCAGCAGCGCCTGGCTGATTTACAACGATACCTGGATGCCCTGGATGTGATTGAAAACGGGAAAACACCAGAGTCGGGTTTATTTGCCGATGTGGCGCAAGTCATTCGCAAACATGCATTACCCATACAGCCTTTCCGCGACCTGATCTCGGCCTTCAAGCAGGATGTCAGCCAAACCCGTTATGCCAGTTTTGGCGAGGTCATGGATTATTGCCGCCGTTCTGCCAACCCGGTCGGGCGCTTGCTGATGGCCTTGTATCAAGATGCCGACCCGCGCCATCTCGCTTACGCGGACAGCCTTTGTTCCAGCCTGCAACTCATCAATTTTTTGCAGGACGTACAAATTGATTTTCAGAAGGATCGGATTTATCTATCGCAAGATGAACTTGCCCAGGCGGGCATCGGCGAAGCCGGGCTAAAAACCTTGCTTGCAACGCCAGGCAAACCGGCGGTTGCGGCTGGCGCAGGGTTTGGCGGCATTGCCATTGGCACGCCACGCAGCACGCTCGAAGCCCGCTGGCAGCCCTTTATGCTGGCGCAGATTGAGCGCACACGCAAAATGCTGCAAGCCGCCGCGCCGCTGGGATTGGTTTTGCCAGGCCGCATCGGCTTTGAGGCACGCATGATTATCGTCGGCGGTGATCGCATTCTGGCAAAACTCTACCGTGACCCGCACATCATGCTGACCCGCCGCGTCAAGCTCAATATCTGGGACTGGGCAGTGATGTTCACACGCGCCCTGCTGAAAAAATGACACCCGATCAATACTGCCGCGACAAGGCCGCCGCCAGTGGTTCCAGCTTTTACTACAGTTTCCGTGCGCTCAAGCCCGACACCCGCGATGGAATCACCGCCTTTTACGCCCTGTGCCGCGAACTTGACGACGTGGTGGATGAATGCACTGACTCCAATATTGCGCGACTGAAGCTGGCCTGGTGGCGCGAAGAACTGGCCATGCTGTACGACAAGCAGCCACGCCATCCGGTTAGCCAGGCGCTCTTGCCGGTTATTTCACGCGGCAATATCCCGCGCGAGTGGCTGGAAGAAATCGTCGACGGCATGGAAATGGATCTGGGTCAGCAACGCTACGCAGACTACAAATCGCTGTTGCTCTACTGCCACCGCGCTGCGGGCGTAGTCGGCCAGGTTGCCGCAGAAATTTTTGGCTACCAAAACCGCCAAACACTCAAATACGCGCACGCGCTGGGGTTGGCTTTCCAGCTCACCAACATTATTCGCGATGTGGGCGAAGATGCCCGGCGCGGACGCATTTACCTGCCCCTGGACGAGCTGGAACAACATGGCGTGGCAATTGCCGACATTCTCAATCAGCGCTACACGGATAACTTCAGACAACTGATGCAATTCCAGCATACACGCGCCATGCAGGCTTACGAGCAGGCATTGGCCCTGCTGCCCCACGAAGACCGCAAATCCCAGCGTGCGGGATTGGCCATGGCCGCAATTTATCGCGCACTGCTGGAAGAAATTCGTCGTGACGACTTCCGTGTGCTGGATCGCAAAATTTCCCTGCCGCCACTCAGAAAGCTGTGGTTGGCCTGGAAGACCATGACCTTCGCATGAGCCTCAACATCGGCGTGATAGGCGGCGGCTGGGCAGGGCTATCTGCCGCCATCGAACTGACCCGCGCCGGGCACAAGGTGGTTGTTTACGAAGCCAGCAAAGAACTCGGCGGGCGGGCGCGCCGCGTCACCATCGACGACGCGACATTCGACAACGGCCAGCACCTGTTGATCGGCGCGTATTCCGAAACGCTCAGACTGATGGAACTCGTCGATCCAGGCAGTTCAAGCTCCGGCTTTCTGCGGCTACCATTAACCCTGGACTATCCGGAAAACGTATTCATCCGCGCACCAAGGCTGCCCGCACCGCTGCATCTGGCGGGAGCCTTGTTGCTGGCACAGGGTTTGTCATGGGCGGACAAACTTGCCGCCCTGCGTTTTATGCGGGCGTTGAAGCGGATCGCCTTCAATCCGCCCGCACACACCAGTGTTGCTGAGGCCATTGCCCATCAGCCGCAACGTGTGCGCCGTTATCTGTGGGAACCGCTCTGCGTAGCGGCCTTGAACACGCCCGTAGCGTCAGCCTCGTATCGCGTATTTGCGCAGGTTTTAAAAGACGCACTCAGCGGGCAAGCCGCCAACAGCGAATTCCTGATTCCCACACGCGACCTGACCAGCCTGTTTCCGCAACCTGCCTGTGCTTGGCTGGCCAGCCATGGAAACGCGGTTAAAACCCGTTGCCGCATCAACGCCATCTCACCCGCCCGGCAAGGCTGGAAGGTATCTCATGCCGACGGGGAAGCCGCGCCCAATAAAATCTGGCATGACAAACTCATCATCGCCACCTCCGCGCCTCATGCCGCCAATTTACTTGATGGTTTGCCAGACAGTGCAGGACTCATCCAGCAAATGCACGCCCTGCAATACCAACCCATCGTCACGGTGTATGCGGACTACCCTGCCCCGCTGCCGTTTCGCTCGCCGTTGCTAGGCTGGGTTGATCCCGTGCCCTTATTTGTTTTCGACCTACAGGCCAGCCTAGGCATCGTCGGGCGCATCGCCGTCGTTGCCAGCGCCAGTGGTGCGCATCTTGAATGGGATGACGCACGCTGGCAGCAGGAAATTCATGTCCGCATGCAGCAAGCCTTGGGGAGACAAGCCTTGGCACAACTTCCCGTACCAAAAATCGTCCGGCGCATCACCGAAAAGCGCGCCACGTTTTCCTGCACGCCCAGGCTTTCGCGGCCAGCCCTGGTTACACCCTATCCCGGTTTGTTTCTGGCGGGCGATTACACCGATGGCTGCTACCCATCCACACTCGAAGGCGCGGTACAGAGTGGCGTAAAATGCGCACAAACCTTACTCGCATCTTCAGCATGAAACCCACTTCAGAAAACACCCCAAACAGCCTGCAAGGCCGCGTTATTCTCGTTACCGGCGCAGGCTCCGGCCTGGGACGTGCTGCCGCGCTGGCCTATGCCCGCCACGGTGCGACCATCGCCTTGTTAGGCCGCAACGAAAACAAACTGGAAACGGTTTACGATGAAATCGTGCAAGCCGGATATCCCGAACCCGCCATGTTCCCATTTGATCTGGCCGCTGCGGATGATGATGGTTTTGAGCGCTTGGCCGGCACCCTTTCTTACCATTTAAAACGTCTGGATGGCATCCTGCACAGCGCAGCCGCTTTTTTCAGCCTGACACCGCTGCATTTGCAAACGCTGGATCAGTGGAACACCCTGCTGAAAGTAAACTTGGCTGCGCCGTTTGCGCTAACCAAAGCCTGTCTGCCGTTGTTGCAATCTTCGCCCGATGCATCGGTCATCTTTACCGGCGAAACCCATGGCCACGCACCCGCCGCGTATTGGGGCGGCTATGCAGTGTCCAAATCGGGGCTGGAAGCATTGGCCAGCATTTTCAGCCAGGAGTATGAACAGCATGCTTCGATCCGCTTTAACACCCTGATCCCCGGCCCGGTCAATTCACCGTTGCGGCGCAAGACCCACCCGGGCGAAATGCCCGACAGCCTGCCGCAACCGAATGACCTGATGGAGTCCTATGTGTGGATGATGGGGCCGGAAAGCCGCGATACATGCGGGCAAGTCATCGAGTGCACAAATAAAATCACATCTTGAACAAAGAGGACATGAGGACATGAGGGAAACTTTGTTTTCTCCTGTCCTCTTGTCCTCTTTGTTTACTGGTCTTAAGAAATCAAAACAACTGCCCGAGCGCCTCGTCCAGACGACTGACGGCGATAATTTCCATGCCCGGAATTTTTTGTTTTGGCCGGTTGGCTTCCGGGATGATGGCTTGGGTAAAACCCAGCTTGGCGGCTTCTT
>JAYUCZ010000137.1:0-4132 GCA_043740065.1 Thiobacillaceae bacterium
TTCAGCAGCCAGTGCATCGGCAGCTTTCATTGCCAGTTCGACTTCGGAACCGGTGGCGATGATGATGGCTTTGGCATCCGCTGCGTCTTTCAGCACGTAGCCGCCACGGGCGATGTTGGCCATCGTCGCCGCATCACGCGCCATGAACGGCAGGTTTTGGCGACTCAGGATATGCAGCGTCGGGCCGTCCATGCGCTCGACCGAATGCGCCCAGCCGACCATGGTTTCCACGGTGTCGCACGGACGCCAAACGTCGATGTTGGGGATCATGCGCAGGGTCGCGGTCTGTTCCACCGGCTGGTGAGTCGGACCGTCTTCGCCCAGGCCGATCGAGTCGTGGGTGAACACATGAATGACGCGCTGTTTCATCAGCGCGGCCATGCGGATGGCGTTGCGCGAGTATTCCGAAAACATCAGGAAGGTGCCACCGAACGGCAGCAAGCCGCCGTGCAGCGCCATGCCGTTCATGATCGCGGCCATGCCGAATTCGCGCACGCCGTAGCTGATGTAATTGCCGGGCTTGCCGTGACGCACCGGGTGGCAGCCTTCCCAGTTGGTGAGATTGGAGCCGGTGAGGTCGGCAGAACCGCCCAAAAATTCTGGCAGCGCGGAAGCCAGCGCATTGATCGCAATTTGCGAAGCCTTGCGGGTGGCGACGGTTTCGGCCTTGGTGTTGATAGCGGCCAGCTTGTCGGCGACATGCTTGTCCCAGTTAAGCGGCAGTTCGCCGTTCATGCGGCGCTCAAACTCGGCGGCCTCTGCGGGGTAAACCGCCATATATTCGGCAAACTTGTTGTTCCACAGGGTTTCCAGACCCTGGCCCTTGGTTTTGGCATCCCAGCCTTGATACACGTCAGCGGGGATTTCAAACGCCGGATGATTCCAGCCCATGTGTTTGCGGGTCGCTTCGACTTCGTCGTGACCCAGCGCCGCGCCGTGTACGTCGTGCGTGCCAGCCTTGTTGGGCGAGCCTTTGCCGATAATGGTTTTGCAGCAGATCAGCGTGGGTCTGTTGGTTTCGGCCTTGGCTTCGGTGACGGCTTTTTCCAGCGCCACAAAGTCATGTCCGTCCACATTGGGAATCACATGCCAGCCATAGGCTTCAAAACGCTTGGCGGTGTCGTCGGTGTACCAGTGTTCAATATGGCCATCAATCGAGATGCCGTTGTCGTCCCAGAACGCCACCAGCTTGCCCAGCTTCCAGGTGCCGGCCAATGCGCAGGCTTCGTGCGAAATGCCTTCCATCATGCAGCCGTCGCCCAGGAAGGCGTAGGTGTGGTGGTTGACGATGACGTGGCCGGGTTTGTTGAACTCGGCAGCCAGCACTTTTTCGGCCATTGCCATGCCCACGGCGTTGGTAATGCCCTGGCCCAGCGGGCCGGTGGTGGTTTCGATGCCGGGCGCGTAGCCATATTCGGGATGACCAGGGGTGCGTGAATGCAGTTGGCGGAAACCTTTGATGTCATCAATCGACAAATCGTAGCCAGTCAAATGCAGCAGCGAATAAATCAGCATCGAACCGTGGCCGTTACTCAGCACAAAGCGGTCGCGGTCATACCATTTGGGGTTGGCCGGATTGTGGCGCAGATGGTGATTCCACAGCACTTCGGAAATTTCGGCCATGCCCATGGGCGCGCCGGGATGGCCGGATTTGGCCTTTTCAACTGCATCCATTGCCAGGGCACGGATAGCGTTGGCGAGATCGGTACGTGTTGCCATATTGTCCTCAATTCAAAGTGCTAAAAATTCAGGGCAAGGCTCTATTTGGCTGGCACTGCACCCAATAAAGAACTGGCCGGAATTTTCAGCAAAATTACATTCAGCAAAAATCAGCTTTGAGGCACGGATGGGTTGGCGCGCCTGCCGGGCGATATACTTAAATCTACTGCCTTTGTGGGGCAAGAACCCGGACGGAACTGGCGATTATCCCCGACCGACCCATAGTAAGCAAGACCGGGCAGCGCCCCAACCCCCAGCCAAGCCGCCAACAGGCCAACCGCGTAACGCAACCGCCCATAAAACAAGGGGTTTGGAGAGGATTAAAATGTTTTTATCGGGGGCGGGGCAAGGCTTATCCACTATTGATATTGCCATTACGGCAATGTGCCGTACAATAACAGCAGGGGGTTAATGATGACCACAACCATTTCCACATCTACTGCCAGACTTGAAGCCAGGATCAGCACCGATTTGCACGCCATGCTCAAACGAGCCGCCGAGATACAAGGTCGAACCATGACTGATTTTGTTGTTTTGGCCGTGCAGGACGCGGCAAGGCAAGCCATCGAGCAGTCCGAGCTTATCCGTTTGTCGCTATCAGACCAAAAGTGTTTTGCGCAAGCGTTACTCTCGCCGCCTGAAGCCGCGCCAGCCCTGAAACGAGCTTTTGTGCGCCGGCGTAAGCTGATAAGCGCTAAATGACCGATGCGATGTTCCGCGTCGCAGCGCTTGGCGCGACGCATGACCGCTCTGGTTTTAACAGCGGATCGGAACCATTGGATCGCTATTTTCAGCAACAAATCACGCAGGATATTCGTCGCAGGGTAACAGCGTGTTTTGTGGCGCTCGCCGACGATCAACGTGTCGCGGGTTATTACACCCTGGCATCGGCAAGCCTGCTGCTAAATGAACTTCCGCCCAATGTCGTGAAGAAACTGCCCAGATACCCATCCGTGCCTGCGATACGCATGGGGCGGCAGGCGGTTGATCAACATTTCAGGGGGCAAGGACTAGGCGGCGCATTGCTCGCCGATGCCTTAACCCGTGCGGCCAGTTCGGAAATTGCAGCCTATGCCTTGATCGTTGATGCAAAAAACGAATCAGCCGCTAATTTTTACCGACATCACGGCTTTATTGCCATGCCAAGTACCCCGCTGACGCTGTTTTTACCGCTGGAGTCAGTCAGGTCGCTGTGCATCTAGGGAAGCACTGATTTATTCAGTGCTTCCCTAGGTTCAAGCCTTCCAGCAATATCCCCACTTGCCCATCAATGCGCAGTTATTTGCCGATCAGCGCAATGGCCCTTGCCCGTATCTGCGTCAATTCGCCAGATGAAACCTGCCCCTTGCGCTTTGCCTTGCGTGCAACCCAGTCAAGGCTTTTGATTTGGTCTGACAGCACGGCGCTGGCGCGTTCACCGGCAATCACCACCTCGAACGGATAACCCTTGATCTGCGTGGTCATCGGGCAGCACAACATCAGGCCAGTCTTGCCGTTATAGGATGCGGGGCTGACCACCACAGCCGGACGATGCCCGGCCTGTTCATGTCCGGCCTGCGGATCGAAAGCCAGCCAGACAACGTCACCCGCATCGGGAATATAGCGGGCAGCCATTACAAAAGCTCTTTGCCCACCGGCGCACCAAAATCGGCTTCGGTATGGCAATTTTCCGGCGTAATACCAGCCAGCAACTGGGTCAGGTCGCATTCATTGGTGCGAATCGGCTCGATCACAATGCGGCCACCTTCCTCGCGAATATCAATCGGGTCATCCAGACGCAAACGCGCCGCCTGCATAATCCCGACCGGAATGCGAATGGAAGCGCTATTGCCCCATTTTTTTACGATAACGCGCATGACAAACCCCACTGTTGATCCAAAGTAGAGACGTTAGCTCAAGGGCTTGATAGTGTCAACATTGTTTCTACGCATCGCGCTGTCAGCCTGAAGGCTGGCGAGTGAAATCGTGTCCGCCCCATACCTACAATACCCACGCCCTGCTGTTCTGGGCCGCCCAGCCAGAAAAACTGCCCAAAGCGGATTATTCCAGCACGGCAACCCGGCAGACCGCCTGATCGCCGCCACCGCAATACACCACCGCTCACCGCTGATAAGCGGCGACGAATAACTCGCCGCCGTTCAAGGATTGAAGCGTGCTTATCGGGTTAACACACACACCCACTACCGGTAGTATGTTGAGCAACTGCATCGACTTGGGGCTACCATGGTGATCGATGTCCTTGAGCGAGATGCTTTGTCGTTTCCGCGTTCGCTGCCGGAGTTTCAGCGTCTGTTTCCGGATGAGGCGGCGTGCGCGGCCTATCTTGAACGCGCCCGCTGGAGCGACGGGTTTGTCTGCCCACGTTGCGGCACATTCGGCGAGCCTTACCGTATCTCCACGCGCCCATCGGTAC
>JAYUCZ010000138.1:0-4127 GCA_043740065.1 Thiobacillaceae bacterium
AAGACGATCTTGCCTCGTTTGCTGCGTGCCGCAGCCACTACGCCTAAGCGTACCGAAGCATGGTTAAGACTTCCTGAATATTCGTGCTAATCAAGAAAGTTTTAATTCGGACAAGAAATAAGCCGAGATTGTCCATTAGCCCAAAAACGACCGTCATTCCCGCCTACGCGGGAATGACGGCGCTAATGAACAATCTCGGATAAGGGCAAAGTCCTTCACAGCAAAATCTTCACAGCAAAATAATATCGTATTGCTCCTGCGTATAACTGGTTTCCACCTGTAGCGAGACGGGTTTGCCGATAAAGTCGGAAAGCTGCGCCAGGCTTTGCGATTCTTCGTCCAGAAACATATCGACCATGGGTTGCGAGGCGAGAATGCGGTATTCGCGGGCATCAAACTGGCGTGCTTCGCGGAGGGTTTCGCGCAGGGCTTCGTAGCAGACGGTGCGGGTGGTTTTGATTTCGCCGCGTCCCTGGCAGCAAGGACAGGGTTCGCACAAAATGTGTGCAAGCGATTCCCTTGTCCGCTTGCGGGTCATCTCGACCAGCCCCAAGGCAGAGAAACCGCTGATGGAGCTGCGCATGGTGTCGCGTGCCATGGATTTTTTCAGTTCGGCCAGCACGGTGTCGCGGTGTTCGGCGCTGTCCATGTCGATAAAATCAACAATGATGATGCCGCCCAAATTACGTAGCCGTAATTGACGGGCGATGGCTTGTGCGGCTTCCAGATTGGTCTTGAAAATGGTGTCGTCAAAATTGCGTGCGCCAACGAATCCGCCGGTGTTGACATCGATGGTGGTGAGTGCTTCGGTCTGGTCGATGATGAGATAGCCGCCGGATTTAAGATCGACGCGCCGCGCCAGCGCTTTTTCAATTTCTTCCTCGATGGCATGCAGGTCAAACAACGGGCGATCCGCCGTGTAGTGCTGGAGCTTTTCAAGAACGCCGCCCGTGTAGTTATGCGCAAACTCATACATGCGTTGCCAGGTTTCGCGCGAGTCAACCATGATGCGTGTGGTGTCTGGGTTGACGAAATCGCGCACCAGGCGCAGCGAAAGATTCAGGTCTTGATGCAGCGTGCAGGGCGCAATGGAGTGCCGCGATTTTTCGACGATGTTGTGCCACAGCTTGCGCAGATAGGTGATGTCGGCACCCAGGTCTTCGGCGCTGGCGGATTCGGCCATGGTGCGCACGATGAACCCGCCCTGCGATTCTGGCGTGAGCAACTCTTGCAGGGTTTGGCGCAGATGCTCGCGCTCCTCTTCGCCTTCAATGCGCTGGGAAATGCCGATGTGGGATTCTTGCGGCAAAAACACCAGATAGCGTCCGGCAAAGCTGATTTGCGTGGACAGACGTGCGCCTTTGGTGCCGATGGGGTCTTTGACGACTTGCACCACCAGCGATTGACCTTCGTGCAGGACTTGTTCGATGCGACGCTCCGGTTCGTCGCCGTGACGTTCTGCCCAGATGTCGGCCACATGCAGGAAGGCGGCGCGTTCCAGGCCGATATCGACAAATGCCGATTGCATGCCCGGCAACACCCGCGCCACCCGGCCAAGATAGATATTGCTGACCAGCCCGCGACTGTCGGCACGTTCTATATGCAGTTCTTGTACTGCGCCCAAATGCAGTACCGCCACCCGCGTTTCTTGCGGCGTGACGTTGACCAGAATTTCTTCGCTCATGAAAGCAACCCGAAATTTTCAATCCAAAACCTGTGCTTTTAACGCGATGCCTTTGGATTGAAAACTTGCATAACTAGACACTAGATGGTGATGCCCGCCCAGTCGAGCAGCAGTCCGGTCTCATGCAGCGGCAGCCCCATGATACCGGTATAACTGCCTTCGATACGCGAAACAAACAGACCAGCGCGACCTTGAACGCCGTATGCGCCAGCCTTGTCGAGATACTTCCCGGTTTCCAGATAACGCTGGATGGCCTCTTTCGATAGTGGCGCAAAGCTTACCTTGCTTGAGGAAACCAGCGAGCGAGTTAGCTCACGGCTAACTGCGCTGTTATCTTTGGCGCTTGCATTTTTGCGGGTCAGCGCCACGCCGGTATGCACCCAGTGATCGCGCCCGGATAAACGCCCCAACATGTCGGCGGCGTGGTTTCGGTCGCGGGGTTTGCCGAAAATCTCGCCGTCCAGATCAACCACGGTGTCTGCGCCCAGCACGGGCAGGGCAGCCAGCTTGCGTAACCCGATGACCTTCCAGCCGCATTGGGATTTTTCCTGTGCCATGCGCAGCGCAAAATCTGCCGGCGCTTCATTTGCCTGTGGAATTTCCAGTACGTCTTGCCGACCCGGCGAGGAGCGCAAAATCAGCGCGACAAAATCCACGCCGATCAGGTTTAATAGTTCGCGCCGTCTTGGAGACTGCGAGGCCAGGTAGATGCGATTAGATGACGTGTGCATTTGTTTGACTGTATTTGAACCTGTGTCCTGTTTTGCATTTATTCACGATGGTAGGGGTGGCCTTTCAGCAGCGATTCGGCGCGGTAAAGCTGTTCGGTCAACATCACCCGCGCCAGCCCGTGCGGTAGCGTCAGGCGTGATAGCCCAAGCAATAAATCAGCACGATTCTTGACAGAATCATCCAGCCCGTCCGCGCCGCCAATCACAAAGCAGGGTGTGCTGCCTTCCTGTTTCCAGCGTGCCAGCAGCGCGGACAATTCCATAGTCGTGAGCTGCTTGCCATGCTCATCTAACGCGATGAGTTTGGGCTGGGTGGGGAGCGCGGCCAGGATGCGTTCCGCCTCGATTTTCTGGATGCGCTCCGTGCTTGAACCGGCGGCGCGTTTTTCCGGTTTGATTTCGATCAGTTCCAGCGGTGCATCGGGCGGCATACGCTTGGCGTATTCCTGATAGCCCGCTTCTATCCAGGCGGGCATTTTGTGGCCGACGGCGAGGATGCGAAGTTTCAACCTAGAAACCGCAGTTGGGCGCATTCGAGTGTGCGGTTTTTGGGCTGTCTGGCAAGGCGCGATGAGGCGCATGGCAGCTCCCTGCATACGACTCCACACGCGCTTTAGCGCGTAGTGGGTCGGAGTCCTTTAGGGCAACGAAGAGCAACGCGGTCAGGCGGCCCAAAAACCGTGCAATCGGATGCGTAGCGTTGAGCGGGGTTGTTGCCGCTTTAGCGGCTTTACAACCCCGGCCTGCCCCTTGCGGGTACTCACCCATCCGGTGAAGGTGCGCGTGATAATGAAACTCAATGCTCATGCGGTGTACCCTGCGTTTGAGAGCGGTCAACTGCGGTTTTTAGGTTCATATTCGGGCTGGCATCCGCGCATCCCAAAGCTCTTCCAGGTTGTAATGTGCGCGGATGGTGGTGTGCATGATGTGTGCCACCACGTCGCCCATATCCACCAGCACCCAGTCGCCGGTTTCCTCGCCTTCGCTGCCGATGATCTGCTCGCCCAGTTCGTGCATTTTTTCGCGCACGTGATTGGCCAACGCTTTGGTCTGGCGCGAGGAGTCGGCACTGGCGATGATCACGCGCTCAAATAGCGAAGTGAGTGATGTGGTGTCCAGCACCACAATGTCGTGAGCCTTGATGTCTTCCAGTGCGGAAATCACGGCGGCGGTTTTTTCTTCGATGTTCATGCGGGTAAATAGAGTTGGTTTTTTTGAATATAGTCCGCCACACAATCCGGCATCAGATAGCGCACGCTGCGGCCTGTTTGCAGATGGCCGCGCAGGGTCGTCGCCGAAATAGCCAGCGGCGTGACCGGGCAAAGTGCGATGCCGCCAAAAGGGGTTGGGCGTGAAGGGGGAACATTGATCCGCCGGCGTTCCAGTTCCTGGCGTAGTTCGGCGCTGCTTTTAGCCCCCTCCCCCTTGATGGGGCTGCGGAAGGGTCGCAGCGTAGCAGCGGGGCGCCCACCGGCGTACTCCTTGCGGGTGGAGGGCTGGGGAGAGGGTGAAGGCATTCGTGGTGATGTTGACATTCCACCCTCTCCCCTCAAGGGAGAGGGTGTTTCCAATGAACAATCTGAATTTAACAGCGTGTAACCAGGGCGATGGGCAACGGCGATATTCGCCAGTTCAAACAATTGCCGCCAGTTTTTCCAGGTGGGCAAACTCAAAAAAGCATCCGCGCCCAGCAGCAGCCACAACGCTTGATC
>JAYUCZ010000139.1:0-9662 GCA_043740065.1 Thiobacillaceae bacterium
GCAAGCGTGCTGGCTGCATCCAGTTCAGCAACATGGCGCTGACCATAATCGAATGACAGGGCATGGCAGGTATAACCCTGCCTGGTGGCCATAGCCAGCGTGGTGGCGGAGTCCAGCCCACCGGACAGGAGAACAACGGCGCGTTTCATACGCGTTCCTCGCTGCGTTTCATCGGGCGCGTTCCTCGCCCCACAATATCTTGTGCAGTTGAACTTGCAAGCGCGCCTGCACGCGGTCTTTGAGCATCCAGCCCGCCAGGTCGGGGGCGGGCAGTTGGCCATGCACCGGCGAGAACAAAACCGGCACGTGTTTCGGAAAATCATCGCGCGCCATGACGGCCAGCGCCCATTCGTAATCTTCCTGATCGGCCAGCACGAACTTGATTTCGTCCTCGTGCGTCAGCAAGCCAAGGTTCTCCCAAAGATTTTTGTCCACCTCGCCCGAGCCCGGCGGTTTGATATCGACAATGCGCGAAACCCTGGGATCGACTTCTGCAACATCCAGCGCCCCGCTGGTTTCCAGCGAAACGTCATAACCCGCATTGCACAAGGCTTTGAGTAGCGCGAGGCAATTTTTCTGTGCCAGCGGCTCGCCGCCCGTAACCGTCACATACGACGTGCCATATTCGGCCGCCTTGTCGAGAATGTCTGCCAGCGCCCAGGTTTCGCCGCCGGTAAAACTATAACTTGTGTCGCACCAGGTACAGCGCAACGGACAGCCGGACAGGCGGATAAAAACCGTGGGCAAGCCACTGCGCGAAGTTTCGCCTTGCAGCGAAAAGAAAATCTCCGTCAGCCGGAGGGTCAGGTCGGTATTCACTTACGTTTGATGCCAGATATTTATTTCAACCCAGATAATCCATTGTGAAATTCGGTTTGCTTCCCCCTTGATAAAGGGGGATTGAGGGGGATTTTAGCTTTGCAAATACAGGTTACGGCCCTCAAATCCCCCCTACCCCCCCCTTTATCAAGGGGGGGACACGCCGATATGCCCAGAATGGATTATCTGGGTTGATGCCAGATATTTATTTCTATCGTTATTTCAGCAGCGCAAGCCGCTTGGCGGCAATCGCTGCGGCATTGGTACCCGGGTATTTGGAAACAATTTCGCCAAGGTTCTTTTTTGCGGATGCCAGATCATTCAGTTCGACCTGGTTACTGGCGATATTCAGCAAGGCATCCGGCACTTTTGTGCTTTGCGGCCAGGCGCTCACCAGCTTTTTTTGGTGCTCAAGTGAATTTTTGTAATCCTTGGTCGCGTAATACGCATAGCCAGCCCAGTACTGCGCATTGGGTGCAAGCGTGCTGCCTGGATAAGCCTTGAGGAAACCGCCGAAGTCTGCAATGGCCTTGGCGTAGTTGCCTGAACGAAACAGGTTCAGCGCAGCTTCATAGGAGCGGGATTCCGCCAATGGGTCTCCCGCAGAGTCGGCGGCTGTCGATTTGCTTTGCCCTGCCGCAGGCGGCTCGGCTGGTGTTACCTGTTTGGGTGGCGATGCTTGTGTAGCGGGCGCAGCAGATGCCACTACGGGCTGGACAACCTGCTGTTGCGTAGCGGTCTTGAGCTGCTTGCCCAAGTCATCGACGCGCTTGTCCAGGTCAACATACAAATCACTTTGCCGTTTGCCCAGGGATTCGAGCTGATGATCCTGCGTTTCGTCCTTGCCGCGCAGACGCGACAACTCCGCTTTCAGCGTCTCGACTTCCTTCAGCAAACTCAACAGTGCAGCATGATTTTGCAGCAAAGACTCGACGCGGGCGATCCGCTCATCCAGAGAGCGCGGCTGGCTCTGTGTTTCCAGAACTGGCTTGGGTTTTTCCTGGGGTTTGCTATCGGTCTCGGCTGCGCCCGCCAACCCGGAAAGCAAACATGACGCGCAAACCAGCCATGGCAGATACTTATGAGTAAGCTGAGTCATTCGTCACTATAAATAATGTCAGCGCGGCGATTTTCTGAGTAGTCCTGTTCGGACGTGCCCACACTGCGGGGTTTCTCCTCGCCAAAACTGACCGCTTCGATCTGCTCATCCGACACGTTCAACACGCCGAATGTTTTGCGCACAGCCTCCGCACGTTTCTGACCCAACGCCAGATTGTATTCACGGCTGCCGCGCTCGTCGGCATTACCCTGAATAACCAGCCGCGCATTGCGGCGGGTGTTCAGATAGCCCGCGTGGGCTTCAACCATGCTGCGGTAATCATCCTTGACGACAAAGCTGTCGTAATCAAAATAAATACTGCGCTTGGACAAGGGGCTGGCGGGGTCTTTGCGAATATCTTTTACCGATATGCCGCCCAGTGATTTGCCATCCAGCGCCTGCCCACCAATCGCGTTGCCGCCCAGCCCGCTGGTTTCAACACCCTTGGTTGACGCGCCCGATGTTGTGGCTGCGCCAGTCGGTTTTTTTGTCTGCTGCGCATTGCGATCTTCAATCGCAGCCTTATCATCGCCCAGCCCCAGGGTTTCACACCCGGAAAGAATTGCCATCGCCAGCAAAGGCAACAGGATTCGTTTCATGCTCGTCTCCTTTAAAGATGCGCGGTTCGAACAGGCATCATTTACTCCAAAAAATCAGCGGCTCCAGGCCGGTTCGCGCGTATCGCTCCCCGACTCGGTCAAACGCGCCCGGGTGCGTCCGTCCAGGCTAACCGTCCCCAACACGCCGCGCCCGCCTTGCAATGTGGCATACAACACCAGCTGTCCATTGGGTGCAAAACTGGGCGATTCGTCGTGTGCAGTATCGGTCAATGTTCGCGCCTGCCCGGTTGCCAGCTCATGCAGGGCAACCTGAAAACGTCCGCCTTCGCGCTTAATATACGTCAGATACTTGCCGTCCGGACTGACATCGGGCGATACGTTATAACTTCCCTCGAACGTCACGCGCTTGACTTCGCCGCCATTCACGGCAACGCGATAAATCTGCGGTGCCCCGCCTCGATCCGAAGTGAAATAAATGGTGCGGCCATCCGGCGACCAGGTCGGCTCGGTGTCAATCGCATTGCTGGTCGTCAAGCGGTTTAACCCGCTACCGTCTGCATTGATGAGGTAAATTTGCGATCCTGCATCGCGGGTCAGCGTTACCGCCAGCCGGATGCCGTCAGGCGACCAGGCCGGTGCAGAATTAGAGCCCTTGAACGCCGCGACCGCACGGCGGCTGCCATCGCGCAATGACTGGACATAAACCACCGGCTTTTTGTCTTCAAATGACACATAAGCAATGCGCCCATCATCCGGTGCAAATGCCGGGGAAATCAACGGCTCGTCAGAGCGCACGACCGTTTTTGGGTTCTCGCCGTCAGCATCTGCAACCATCAATTCGAAACGCTTGCCGCGCTTGTTGATGTAAGCAATACGCGAACTGAACACGCCAGGCAGGCCAGTCAGTTTTTCATAAATGACATCGGCAATCTTGTGCGCCGCCGCACGCCATTGCTCCCTGCCTACGTTAAAACTGAGCCCGGCAAGCTGGGTTTGCTTGGCCGCGTCCATTAACCTGAATTGCACGTCGAAACGGCCATCCTGCAATGCGTTAACCTGCCCGATCACAACCGCATCTGCGTTCTTGCCGCGCCAGCTACGGTAATCAATTTGCGCCGCATCAAAAATCTGTTTGCTGCCAGTCGTGTCGATCAGGCTGAACTGCCCGGATCGCAACAAATCTGCGCCGATAATCGAAGTGAGTTCTGGGCCGGGATGATTTGCGGCTGACTGAAAGGCCACCAGCGCGATCGGGATGCGGTTGGCCGCCCCGCCTGTGACCTGGATTTCCAGCGCAGCAAACGCCTGAAAACTCGACAGGAAAACGATAACCGGCAGGACAATTCGAAACAAGAAACGATGCAGGGAATGCACGACAACCCCGTATGAATAAACAACCTTGATGGACAAACAACCTCGAACAAGTTTAGCACAGCCGGAAGGGTGTGCTATTCCTTGGCTTTGTGTTTCAGGGTTAACAACTTGAATTGCGCTGCGGCATCGCGATCCGCCGGGATGGGAAGCGGTGAGGATTTCTCGATGCCGCGCTGGACTTCTTTGTCATAAGCAGGGTTGCCGCTGGTTTTAAGCAGTTTCACCCTGGCGATTTCGCCGGTTGGCAACACATGCACCTCAAACTCGGCTTCGGGGTTGCCGCCCAGATTGTCTGGCAGGCGCGTGTTGCCGCGCACCTTGTCGCTAATCATGGACTTGTAACGATCGACAATTTTGTCGATTTCCCCCCTGCGCTGTGCGGCCGCGACCCTGGCCTTGGCCTGGCTGGCTTCGCTGGCCAGCGACTCTTCCATCATCTGACGTTGCAGCGCTTCTTCTTCCAGACGCAGGGTTTCGCGGCGTTTGATCTCCGCCTGCTTTTTTGCCTGCTCGCGCTTTTGCTGCTCGGCTTCCAGTTGCGCGGCTTCTTGCTCCAGTTCCAGCTCGGCGCGTTTTGCTTCCTCGCGCTGACGCTTGTCTTCTGCCTGCTTTTTCTTCAGCTCGCGTTTTTCTTGCTCTTGCGCGCGCGCTTCTTCCAGCTTTTGTTTTTTAAGGCTCTCGGCTTGCTGCTTTTTTTCCAGCGCGATGTCGGCGGCCTTAGCTTCCGGCGCAGGCGCAGGCTTGGGTTCTGGGAGCGGGGGCGACGGTTCGGGAACAGGCATCGAAACAGGCAGCGGATCGGGCAGCGTCTGCCATATCTCGGCCATGATGGGCTGCGGTTCGTGTATCTGCCAGGACACGCCAAACACCAGTAGCAACACAAAAAAACCATGCACCGCCACGGCCAGAACGCCAGCCGTCAGATTTTCGCGGGGGATTGCCAGAGTCACCCCAGGATCACTCAGCAGGTTTGGCCAACAAGCCGATGCGGGTAACGTGCGCGGCCTGCAACACCGACATGGCGTGCATGACTTCTTCATAACGCACATTTTTGTCGGCGGAAATGACCACCGGCTGATCGGGGCGAGCTTGCAGGATTTTTTTGACTTCGGCGGGCAAACTGTCGCGGGATACGGGCGTTTCCGACTCGCCCACGGCGCGGTTACGCAGCAGAATTTGTCCGCTTTCCTTAATCATCACTTCCAGCGGCAAACTGGGCGTGGTCGAGGTTTTACTCACGCTAGGCAACTCAACCTGGCCGGGATTGATGAACGGCGCGGTAATCATGAACACCACCAGCAGCACCAGCATCACATCGATGAGCGGCACGACGTTAATCGCCGCAACCTGTTTGCGTACCCGCGCCATATCAAGCCTTCGCGATCTGCCGTTGCAGGATATTGGAGAACTCTTCCATAAAGCTTTCCATGCGGTTGGACAGGCGGTCGATGTCATGCGTGAAGCGGTTGTAGGCGATGACCGCCGGAATCGCGGCAAACAAACCCATGGCAGTGGCAACCAGGGCTTCGGCAATGCCGGGCGCAACTTGCGCGAGCGTGGCCTGCGCCACCGTAGCGAGGCTGGTAAACGCCAGCATGATGCCCCACACCGTGCCAAACAGCCCGATGTAAGGCGATACAGAACCGACTGTGGCGAGAAAAGACAAGTGCGTTTCCAGCGCATCCTGTTCGCGCTGATACGCGGCGCGCATGGCGCGGCGCGTGCCGTCCATGATGACATTTACCGAATCACCGGCATGGCGGCGCAATTTTAAAAACTCGCGGAAACCCGATTCAAAAATGCGCTCCATTTCGCCGGCATTTTCGCGGTTGTCACTGACGCGCTTGAACATCACATTCAGATCCGCGCCGCCCCAGAATTCTTTTTCAAAGCTCTGGGTATTAGCAACGGCGCGCTTGAGCGCAAACAGCTTGATGAAGATATACCACCAGGACATGAACGACGATGCGAGCAGGATGACCATGACGGCTTTAACGGGGATGCTGGCTTGCAGGACAAGATGCATCAGGGACAGGTTTTGCGAGACGTCCAAAGTAATTCCTATTCGCCAAATGATTTGAGGATTTCATCCGGGATTTTAGCGGGTTTGAAGGTGATTTCGTTGACCCAAACCAGCTTGACACGCGCCGTCAGCAAAACCGCCTCGCCGCGCAATACAGTCTGGCGCATGACCAGACTGACATTGCCGGATGTTTCAATTTCGGTCTTAACTGAAAGCGCGTCGTTAAAACGTGCGGGCAGTAAATAATCCACCTCCACCCGCCGCACCACGAACACGCCGCCGTGCCGGGCAATCAAATCGGGCTGCTCAAACCCCAGCGCCCGCAGCCATTCCGAGCGGGCGCGTTCCAGAAATTTCAGATAGTTGGCGTAATACACCACGCCGCCCGCGTCGGTATCTTCCCAATACACGCGCACAGGCCAGGTAAAAATGTCAGACATTATCCGAGATTATCCATTGTGAAATTTGGTTTTCTTCCCCCTTGATAAAGGGGGATTGAGGGGGGGTTTTAGCTTTAGCAAAACAGGTTACGACCCTCAAATCCCCCCTACCCCCCTTTATCAAGGGGGGAACACGCCGATATGCACAAAATGGATTATCTGGGATTACTGCTTCTCGAATAAATCCGGCGCAGCGACGGGCGAGGCAAAGCCCAAATGCCGATACGCGTGCGGCGTGGCGATGCGCCCGCGCGGGGTGCGCTGCAAGAAGCCTTGCTGAATCAATTACGGCTCCAGCACATCTTCGATGGTGTCGCGTTCTTCGCCGATGGCCGCCGCCAGATTGTCCAGCCCGACCGGGCCGCCGGAAAATTTCTCGATAACCGCCAGCAGCAGTTTTCTGTCCATCATGTCGAACCCGGCATGATCGACATCCAGCATGATCAGCGCCGCATCCGCCACTTCGCGGGTGGCGATGCCGTCGGCCCGCACATCGGCGTAATCGCGCACCCGCCGCAGCAGGCGATTGGCAATGCGCGGCGTGCCGCGCGAACGCTTGGCGATTTCCAGCGCACCGCCTTCGCCTAACTGCATGTTGAGCAAACCGGCGGAACGGGTGACGATGCGCGACAACTCCTGCGGCGTGTAAAACTCCAGCCGCGCCACAATGCCAAAACGGTCACGCAGCGGGTTGGTCAACATGCCCGCCCGCGTGGTCGCGCCGATCAGCGTAAACGGCGGCAGGTCGAGCTTGACCGAACGCGCCGCCGGGCCTTCGCCGATCATGATGTCGATCTGGAAATCTTCCAGCGCCGGATACAGCACCTCTTCCACCACCACAGACAGGCGATGAATCTCGTCGATAAACAGCACGTCATTCGGTTCAAGATTGGTCAGCAGCGCCGCCAGATCGCCCGCGCGCTCCAGCACCGGCCCCGAAGTCTGGCGCATACCCACGCCCATCTCCCGCGCAATAATGTGCGCCAGCGTGGTCTTGCCCAGCCCCGGCGGACCGAACAGCAATACATGGTCGAGCGATTCGCTACGCTTACGCGCCGCCTCGATAAAAATCGACAACTGGCCACGGGCTTTTTCCTGGCCGATATATTCATTCAGGTCGCGCGGGCGTAGCGCACGTTCGATATGCTCTTCTTTTTCGGAGAGCGGTTCAGGGGCGATGAGGCGGTCGGTTTCGATCATGGGATCATTTTGCCTTAAAGCCTTGAACTTGGTAATTGGTGACTGTGGGACGAACGGCGCTTGTCTGATACAGCCTCAAGATACCCAAATTGGGTAGCGCCATACCCAATCTGGGTAGCTTGAGGAAAGACATTTCAA
This sequence comes from Thiobacillaceae bacterium, assembly GCA_043740065.1. Taxonomy (GTDB): domain Bacteria; phylum Pseudomonadota; class Gammaproteobacteria; order Burkholderiales; family Thiobacillaceae; genus UBA6918. The sequence continues at coordinate 7,654 of JAYUCZ010000139.1, forward strand.
ACATCCGAAACCCCTTCCAGCAAGCCCGTCAATGCCGCGTAGCGCTGGAACAAAAACCCTACGCGCTCGGCATCGTCCGCCCAGCATTTTTTACCGCCGTCGGTCTGGTAGGCAGCGTCCACCGCTTTATCCAGCGCCTTGTGGGCGCGGCGCAGGTCGTCGGGCATGGCGTTGGGATCGTAGAGATCGGCCAGTGTGCTGCCGGGGTGAGCGGCGCGGGCATCGAGCACGGCTTGAGTGGCGGCCTCAATAGCCGCTTCCACTTTACCTGCGGGCGCAGAGCGCGACGGCCACGGAAAGTTGTTGTAGACGATACCGGCGGAATAACGGTAACGGCTTTCCAAACGCCCGCACACCGCGCGCATCCAGGCCATGTGCATGGTCGAGGTGAGGATGCCGAAGTGGGTGAGGGTGGCGTTGGGGACCGACAGGCAGGAATCCGCAACGATGTCGTGCGCGCCAAACACGCCCATTGGAATAAATGCCCGGTTTTCGGATGAATGACGCGGAACCAGTACGTAACTCCCCGAGGGTTGGCGTATTTCACCAAACTGTCTGGGCGATTCGGCCAGCTTCCGGGTCGCATCTCGCGTACTTGCCAGACGATGCTGTTTTACCTGTTCGACGCGTGCCGTCACCTGAGGCAAAACGCGCAAGACCTTGGGTTCGATGTCGTTTAACCACAAACACCAGCGCGCGCGACCATTCAGAAATTCATCCGCGCTGATGAAAGGCCGCACCCAGGGTGCGGCCTCAGGCTCCTGCCGCAACAGCTCGATTTTCTCTGCGTCGGTCAGCAGCAGATGCCCGCCGTCATTGGGCATGGAGCCAAACGCCATTTCAGGCACGGCGCAAATCGGCGTTTTGCGGTTGGGCAGCACCACCTCGGGCGCATCAACCAGATACGGGTTAATCTGCGCCGCCTTGATTTCATGCGGCTCACCCGCAATGTCGGCGTAGTCGAACAAGCGCGCCTGTGCTGGTTCGCCCATGCCAAAGCCCACAATGACGCAATGCACCGCCGCTTTACCCGGCGCTTCGTTGCTCCATTTGAAGGTGCGGTGGGCAAAGTGGATGCGAATGCCCTGGCGCAGCAATTCGCTCCACAACACGCCGACCTGTTCGCCCTGGGCGATGCTGTTGGTGGAGACGAAGGCGCAACGGATTTTGGCGCGGGCGGCTTCATCGGCCTGTTCCAGTTCCTGAAATAAATCGCCGACAAAGGTGTTTTGCTTGCCGCCGGGTTGACCAAAGCGCACATCGGCAAACTGTTTTTTGTCGCGGCCAGCCTGGCCGTGCTGGCGGTTGCTTAGATAATGCGCGGCCTTGAGATACCAGCCCGCGACGTAATCCAGCACGCCCGCGCTTTTGATGCCGTGGGTGATGGCGGCCATGTCTGCTTTTTGTTCCGGTGTCTGGTACTTGCCGCCAATAAACGGCGGGTTGCCAAGGATGAACGACAAACCCGCTGGCGGCACAAAGGCTTCCCAGTCCAGCCGCAGCGCATTGCCGTGGCGGATGCTGGCCAAGGTGGTAAGCGGGATGCGGTTGAAATAGGCGCCAAACTCCACACCCGCCTCGACGTTCATCTGATGGTCGGTCAGCCACAGCGCAACCTGGGCGATTTGCGCGGGGAATTCTTCGACTTCGATGCCGTAACACTGATCGACGTTGACCTGTACGGCGCGGAATACGTCGGCGATGCTTCCGAATGCTTGCGCGGCACGCAACACGTCCAATTCCAGCCGCCGCAGTTCGCGGTAGGTGACAACAAGAAAATTGCCGCAGCCGCAGGCGGGGTCAAGAAAAGTCAGCGTGCGCAGTTTTTTCTGGAATTCAAACAGCTTGTTTTTATCGCGCCGCACCGCCTCGAACTCCGCGCGCAGTTCGTCCAAAAACAAGGGGCCGATGAGCTTGAGGATGTTGGTTTCCGAAGTGTAGTGCGCGCCCAACTGGCGGCGGCGGTCTTTGGCATCCAGCTCGATAATCTTCTGGAACATGGCACCGAA
>JAYUCZ010000140.1:0-4074 GCA_043740065.1 Thiobacillaceae bacterium
TGCGGTGGGAATGGCGATGGCGGAAAAAGTACTCGCCGCCGAGTTCAACAAACCCGACCATATCATCGTCGATCACCACACCTACGCGTTCCTCGGCGATGGTTGCATGATGGAAGGGATCTCGCACGAGTCGTGCGCTCTGGCCGGCACCTGGAAGCTGAATAAACTAATAGCGTTCTGGGATGACAACGGCATTTCCATCGACGGCCATGTCGAAAACTGGTTTACCGACGATACCCCCAAGCGCTTTGAAGCTTACGGCTGGAATGTGGTGGCTGGTGTGGACGGCCATAACGTCGTCGCGCTGGAAGCCGCCATTCAAAAGGCTAAGGCCAGTACCGACAAGCCCACCCTGATCTGCTGCAAAACCGTGATCGGCAAGGGCGCGCCCAACAAAGAAGGCGGTACCAAGGTGCACGGCGAGGCGCTGGGTGAGGCTGAAGTCGCCGCTACCCGAAAGAATCTGGGTTGGACGCACCCCCCATTCGAAATTCCTGCCGATATTTACGCGGGATGGGATGCGAAGACCAAGGGCCAGGGGCTGGAAACGCTGTGGAACAATAAGTTTGCCGAATACAAAAATGCCTACCCGAAAGAAGCCGCCGAGTTTGAGCGGCGCATGAAGGGCGACCTGCCTTCCAACTGGAAAGCCCACGTGGCTGAACAGATAGCTGCTTTCAATACCAAGGCCGAGACTGTCGCTACCCGTAAATCCTCGCAATTTGCGATTAACGCGCTGGCGCCCGCGCTGCCCGAATTCCTCGGTGGTTCGGCGGATTTGACCGGCTCCAATTTCACCAACTGGGAAGGCTGCCACACGGTGCGCCAGGGTAATCCCGGCAACTACATCAGCTACGGGGTGCGCGAATTCGGCGTGGCCGCGATCATGAACGGCATGGCGCTGCACGGCGGCTTGCTGCCGTTCGGCGGCACCTTCCTGATGTTCTCGGAATACTCGCGCAACGCCATTCGCATGGCGGCTTTGATGAAGCAGCGCGTGATTCATGTGTTCACCCACGACTCGATTGGTCTGGGCGAAGACGGCCCGACCCACCAGCCGGTTGAACAGACGGCAACGCTGCGCATGATTCCGAACATCGATGTTTGGCGTCCGTGCGACACCGTGGAAACCATGGTCGGCTGGGCGCATTCGGTCGAGCGCATGGATGGCCCGACGCTGCATATCCTGAGCCGCCAAAACCTGCCGTTCATGGCGCGTGATGCGGCGACCATGGCCAACATCGCCAAGGGCGGTTATGTGCTGAAAGACGCTGCGGGCGCGAAAGCCATCATCATCGCCACCGGCTCCGAAGTTGAGCTGGCAATGAAAGCCGCCGATGCGCTCGCCGCCGAAGGTATTGCGGTGCGCGTGGTGTCGATGCCGTCCACCAACACCTTTGACCGTCAGGACGCAGCCTACAAAGCCAGCGTGCTGACCAAAGGTCTGCCGCGTGTGGCGGTCGAAGCCGGTGTCACCGATTTCTGGCGCAAGTATGTGGGTCTGGAAGGCGCGGTCATCGGTATCGACACCTTCGGCGAATCCGCTCCCGCTCCCGCGCTGTACAAGCATTTCGGCATTACCGCTGAAGCGGTTGCGGCGGCGGTTAAAGGCGTTTTGTAATTCGGGGATCAGGGGTCGGGATTCAGGGGTCAGGGAATTGAGCGGCCAAAGGCCGCGCCTTCTTGGCAACGCGGGCGCAGCCCGCTCATCCCCTGAATCCTGATCCCTGAATCCTGATCCCTAAATAACTTTCAACCCTCAATGGAGACTCAAAAAATGGCAATCAAAGTAGGCATTAACGGTTTTGGCCGCATTGGCCGCATGGTGTTTCGTGCGGTGGCAAAAGACTTCCCCGGTATCGAAATCGTCGCGATTAACGACCTGCTCGACCCCGACTATCTGGCTTACATGCTCAAGTACGATTCCGTGCATGGCCGATTTAATGGTGACGTGTCCACCAATGGTGGCAACATGGTCGTCAACGGCAAGACCATCCGCCTGACCGCCGAGCGCGATCCCGCCAACCTGAAGTGGAACGAAGCGGGCGCGGACATCGTCATCGACTGCACCGGCTTTTTCCTGACCACCGAGTCGTGCGAGGCGCACATCAAGGCCGGTGCAAAGAAAGTGGTTCAATCCGCTCCGGCCAAAGATTCCACCCCGATGTTCGTGTATGGCGTAAACCACACCACCTACGCGGGCGAGGCGATTGTTTCTGCTGCATCTTGCACCACCAACTGCCTGGCTCCCGTGGCCAAAGTGCTGAACGACAACTGGGGCATCAAGCGCGGCCTGATGACCACCGTGCACGCTGCGACCGCAACGCAAAAAACCGTTGACGGCCCGTCGGCCAAAGACTGGCGCGGTGGCCGTGGCATTCTGGAAAACATCATCCCGTCGTCCACTGGCGCGGCCAAGGCCGTTGGCGTGGTGCTGCCCGCCCTCAAAGGCAAGCTGACCGGTATGGCCTTCCGCGTGCCGACCTCCGACGTGTCGGTGGTTGACCTGACGGTTGAGTTGAACAAGCCCGCGACTTACGCGGAAATTTGCGCCGCGATGAAAGCGGCTTCGACCGGCGCAATGAAGGGCGTGCTGGGCTACACCGAAGACAAAGTGGTGTCCACCGACTTCGTCGGCAACAGCGCACCGTCCACCTTTGACGTGGATGCCGGCATCGCGCTGGACGAAACCTTCGTCAAAGTCGTGTCCTGGTACGACAACGAGTACGGCTACACCTGCAACATGCTGCGTCTGGTTGAGCACGTAGCCAAGTAAGGGACAGGGATCAGGGGTCGGGATTCAGGGGTCAGGGGAGGTGCGGGCGTTGCCCGCGCTTTAAATCCCTGACCCCCGAATCCTGATCCCTAAGTCTGAGTTGTAAGGTCTGGGCAGTACCGCACCACGCCGCCCAACCCTTAACGCTTAACTATCTCAGGAGTTACACATGCCCAAGTTCATCCGCATGACCGATCTCGACCTCGCGGGCAAGCGCGTGTTTATCCGCGCCGATCTGAACGTGCCGGTCAAGGACGGCAAGGTCACGTCCGATGCGCGCATTACCGCATCTATGCCGACTGTTATTTACGCCCTCAAGGCCGGCGCAAAAGTCATGGTCACTTCCCACCTCGGTCGTCCGACCGAAGGCGAGTTTTCCGAAGAAAACTCGCTCAAGCCCGTCGCCGATGTCATGTCCGCCCAGCTCGGCAAGCCGGTGCGTGTGGTGCGTGACTGGGTGGACGGTGGTTTCGACGTTGCGCCCGGTGAAGTCGTGCTGCTGGAAAACTGCCGCATCAACAAGGGCGAGAAGAAAAACCTCGAAGAAACTGCGAAAAAATACGCCGCCCTGTGCGACGTGTTTGTAATGGACGCCTTCGGCACCGCGCACCGCGCCGAAGCCTCCACTTACGGCATTGCGCAATTCGCACCCATCGCCTGCGCGGGTCTGCTGCTGACCGAAGAACTGGATGCGCTGGACAAAGCGCTGGCTAACCCGGCGCGTCCGATGGTGGCGATTGTTGGCGGCAGCAAGGTTTCCACCAAGCTCACCGTGCTGGAATCACTGGCCGACAAGGTTGACCAGATGGTGGTGGGCGGCGGCATTGCCAACACCTTTCTGGCGGCGATGGGCAAAAATGTCGGCAAGTCGCTGTGCGAGCATGACCTGATCCCGACCGCGCAAATGCTGATTAAAAAAATGGCCGATCGTGGCGCGTCGATTCCCATCGCCGTGGATGTGGTGTGCGGCAAGAAATTTGATGCCAACGAGCCCGCCGTGCTGAAAGACGCGGGCGATGTTCTGGATGACGACATGATTTTCGACATCGGCCCCAAGAGCGCACAGGAACTGGCCGACATTATCGCCAAGGCCGGTACCATCGTGTGGAACGGCCCGGTCGGCGTGTTCGAGTTTGACCAGTTTGGCGGCGGCACCAAAACCGTGTCGATGGCGATTGCCAACGCCCCGGGCTTCTCACTGGCAGGCGGCGGCGACACCATCGCCGCGATCCAGAAATACGACATTTACGACAAGATCAGCTACATTTCCACCGCTGGCGGCGCGTTCCTGGAATACC
>JAYUCZ010000141.1:0-4071 GCA_043740065.1 Thiobacillaceae bacterium
GCGCGAAAAATACCGACATGGCCGATGTCCAGTTGCAATGCATTTACACCAGCCGTATTTAGCGCGTCCAGCATCAACTGCAAAATTTCCAGATCGCCCTGGGCATCGGCCACGCCGTAAATCTCTGCGCCAAGCTGAATGGGTTCACGCGAGTGGTACACGCCATCGGCTACGGCATGTAGCACGCTGCCCACGTAACACAGGCGATTGACCGGATTGTGACCCAACAAATGCGCGTCGATACGCGCCACCTGCGGGGTCATGTCGGCACGCACGCCCATCATGCGGCCAGATAACTGGTCAACCAGCTTGAAGGTTTTTAGATCGAGATCCGAGCCGGTGCCGGTCAGCAGCGAATCGACATACTCGATCAGCGGTGGAACCACCAGGTCGTAGCCACGCGCACGGAATAAATCCAGCATGGCGCGACGCACGCCTTCCAGTTTCCAGGCTGTGGGCGGCAACACGTCTTCAATATTTTCGGGAAGTAACCAGGCGCGCATGATAGAAAAATTCAGGCAGAAAAATCAGTTTCCCAGCAGAATCAGCAGCAATCCCGCCAGCATGGAAACCGCACCAAAAAAACGCAACTGGCCGTCGCGCATTTCGGTTACACGGCGGAAGGCTTCACGCCACACCGCAGGCGCGGCAAACGGCATTAAACCTTCCATCACCAACAGCAGCCCAAAGGCCAATGTTAGTTCGCTCAAACCCACTTATTTGCCACCGCCAGCGCGGGGGTTTTTCATGTACTTGAAGAAGTCTGAGCTGGGATCCAGCACCATGAGATCGCTCTTGCTTTTGAAGCCCTCACGATACGCCTGCATGGAACGGTAGAAAGCGTAGAACTCCGGGTTTTTGCCATAGGCTGCGGCATAAGTCGCGGCCGCCTTGGCATCGCCTTCACCCTTGGTCTTTTCCGCATCGCGGTAAGCCTCGGCGACGATAATGGCTTTTTGCTTGTCGGCATCGGCGCGAATTTTTTCTGCCTCGGCACCGCCGGTGGCACGTGCGTCGTTGGCATCGCGCTTGCGCTCGGCCTCCATACGACCGTAAACCGACTGGCTGATGTCACCAGACAAGTCCACGCGCTTCAAGCGCACGTCCACGACCTGCACGCCAATCTGACGCGCGTCCAAGTCGGCTTTTTGCTGGATGAGTTTCATGATCTTGTCGCGCTCGCCCGACACCACATCATGCACGGTGCGCTTGCCGAATTCGGCGCGCAGGCCATCGTTGACGGCCTGCTGCAGGCGGGTGGCCGCACGCCCCTCATCTGCGCCCACTGCAACGTAAAACTGCCTGGCATCGATCACGCGCCATTTGATGAACGAATCCACCAGCACGTTTTTCTTTTCAACGGTCAAAAAGCTTTCCGCCTGAGCCGAATCGCTGGTCAAAATGCGGCGATCAAAAAACTGGACGTTCTGGATCAACGGCATCTTGAACTTCAGCCCCGGCTCTTTATAGACCGCGACAATTTCACCAAACTGGCGCACCAGCGCGGTCTGACGCTGATCCACGGTAAAAATCACCGAGTTGACCAGCAGCAGCCCAACCAGCGCCGCGATCACGAATGTTGCGGTGCGGTTCATGGCCGTTCTCCCCGTTCACGTCCAAGTAATTCACGGCCTGCACTCAACGGTGCAGGGCCGCTAACCGGTGATGAAGTCGCAGGTTGACGCAGCGACTCCGGCACATTGCTATTCGGCTGACTGGCCATTTGCTGCAACTTGTCCAGCGGCAAATACAGCAAGCTGCCATTGCCCTTCTGATCGACGATCACCTTGGTGCTGTTGTTCATCACTTGCTGCATGGTATCGAGGTAAATCCGCTGCCGGGTCACGACAGGGGCTTTTTGATACTCGACCAGCAATAGGCTGAAACGTGCGGCATCACCCTGGGCGTTGGCGATCACCTGCTGCTTGTAGCCTTCGGCTTCCTGCAACAGCCTGGACGCTTCACCGCGCGCACGCGGCACCACGTCATTGGAATAGGCTTGCGCTTCGTTTTTCAGCCTATCCTGATCCTGCTTGGCTTTTTGCACGTCTTCAAACGCAGCCAGCACTTGTTCGGGCGCTTGTACGTTTTGCATGTTGATCTGACTGACATTAATGCCGGATTTGTAACGGTCGAGAATTTCCTGCATGAGCTTTTTAACCTGGGCGGCAATTTCGGTACGCCCGCTGCTCAACACAAAATCCATCTTGTTTTTGCCGACCACCTCGCGCATCGCGGTTTCTGCCGCCTGACGCACCACGTCTTCACCGTCTTCGATGTTTTCAAAGCGGTTCACGAACAGAAAATCTTCTGCGCTTTTCAGGTTGTATTGCACGGCAAATTGCAGATCGACAATGTTCTCGTCGTCGGTCAGCATCAGCGATTCCTGCAAATTCTTGGATTTGCCACGATAGCCCACCTCGATGGTGCGCACGCCGTCCACGTTAACCACGCGGTTGGACTCGACCGGCCACGGCATACGCCAATTTGGGCCTGGCCCCGTGCTGATCGTATATTGTCCAAAGCGCTGCTCCACGCCCTTCTCGCCCGCATCCACGATGTAAAAGCCGGAGCCAAGCCAGATCAGCACCGCCAGGCCAACTAACAAGCCCGCCAGGCCGCCGGGATGTGCGCCCATGCCGAAGCCGCCAGCGCCTGGCCCACCCGCAGGGCTGCCGCCGCCATCGCCATCGCCATCGCCGCCGCCACTTCCGCCGCTTTTATTTCCGCCACCCTTGCCGCCAAACAGGCCAGCGAGCTTCTGGTTGAGATTTTTCAGCAGTTCGTCGAGATCGGGCGGGCCGGAGTTGCCGCCAGCATTGTTACCCGATTTTTTATTCCCCCATTGAGGATCGTTCCAGGCCATGTTTGATTTAACCGTGTTTAACCGTGCTTTGTGGTGTGGATGAGTTGTCCGGTTGCTAGCAAGTTGCTAGTGCATTGCCGGGTTGGTGTTTTCGTCAGGTGCAAATTCTGCGCATAAGTTCAACGCCGTTCCGGACAGGGCTTCTATCAGGGCGCTGCGCAGTAAATCAAGCCCTGCACCGCTTCTGGCCGAAACGCGAACGGCTTGGAGTTTACCATATTCGTCACGCAGGATTTCCGGCGCAACGCCGGTCTGGTCGAGCTTGTTGAACACCCGCAACTGGCGCACCCCGGCGGCACCGATTTCTGCCAGAACCTTGTTAACTTCGAGCATTTGCAGCTCGCGGTTGGAACTGGCGCTATCCACCACATGCAGCAGTAAATCCGCCTGGGTGGTGGCTTCCAGCGTGGCGCGAAACGAGGCCACCAGACTGTGCGGAAGCTTGCTGATGAAACCCACCGTGTCTGAAAGTATGACTTCGCCCGCACCCGGCAAATACAGTTTGCGGCTGGTGGTATCCAGCGTGGCGAACAACTGGTCGGCCACATACACCCCGGCGCGGGTCAACGCATTAAACAATGTCGATTTTCCGGCATTGGTATAACCCACCAGAGCGACCGTCTTGACCCGGTTGCGCAGCCGCGCACGGCGCTGGGTTTCGCGCTGGCGGGTGAGTTTTTCCAGCCGCGTTTTGAGTAGTTTGACGCGTTCGCCCAGCAGCCGCCGGTCGGTTTCCAGTTGGGTTTCGCCGGGACCGCGCAGGCCGATGCCGCCTTTTTGCCGCTCGAGATGCGTCCAGCCGCGCACCAGTCGGGTGGAAAGATGCTGTAGCTGTGCAAGCTCCACCTGCAACTTGCCTTCCGCGCTGTGTGCGCGGCTGGCAAAAATATCCAGAATCAACGTGACACGATCCACCACCCGGCATTGCAGCAGGCGTTCCAGATTGCGTTCCTGAGCGGGAGAAAGTTCGTGATTAAACAACACTACATCGGCTTCGACTGAGGCCACCATGGCGGCAATTTCTTCGGCCTTGCCGCTGCCCGCGAAGTAACGTGGGTCGGGTTTGCTGCGACGGCCTTGAATCAGCCCGACAATTTCCAGCCCGGCAGATTCGGTTAAACGCTGGAACTCTTCGGTGCTATCAAGATACTCCGGCGCGTCAAAATCCAGCGAAACCAGCAACGCACGCTCGCCGCCAGCGTGCC
>JAYUCZ010000142.1:0-4070 GCA_043740065.1 Thiobacillaceae bacterium
GTCGCGGGCACGTTCAAGCACCACCCGGTCTGTCGCGCCGGGCATGGTCTCGGTCACGGCGACCACATCGAAACCGGCTGCCCGCAAAGCCTTGAGCGCTGGCATAGGGAAGTTTTCGTTGACCAGCAACAGCGGCGTCACGCGGCGGCCTTGTGGCGGGCGATGTACTGCTCTTCCTGCATCATCTCGGCGGCAAAGGCCAGCGCGGCCAGAATGTCATCGTGCGTAATGTGCGGGTAAGACTCAAGCAACTGCTCAAATGTCCAGCCATTTGCCAGCCAGCCGATAATCAGCTCGACAGAAATGCGCGTCCCCTTGATGACCGGTTTTCCCACCAGAATGTCCGGGTCGGAAACAATGCGGTTTCTCCATTCCATGATTTCACTCCTTGTTTAGGTGCGCGGTATTAGCAATTTAACAGATTGTCCATAGGCTCATAGGGTGGCCCGTGGCCACCGTGTCGGGCACGGCCCGACCTATAAAACCACACTGAAATGGCAATTTTTGAGCTAATGGACAATCCCGGCTTATGCAATCTGCCATCAGTAAAAATCCCCCTCACGCTGGTGCCGCACCGCCAGTATCGTAATCGTGTGCTTGTCTTCAATTTCAAACAGCGCCACATAGCCCGCCTGGCCGAATTCGATCACCATCTCGCGCAAGAAAGGATGCTCCGGCGCAGCCTTGCGACAGGCAAAAGGGAAGGTCTGCAAAAACTCAAATGCCTTCCCGATGGCAGAACGCATCCGTTCGGCAGCATTCAAATCGCGCTCGGCCAAAAACTCGAACAGCCGTTGCAAATCATCGGCAGCACGCGGCGCGAGTCGAAGCCGGTAATTCACCGGGCGCGGGCGGTTGGTTTTTTACGCGCCTGCTCCAGCGACGTATCCAATCTGGCCAGCATGTCGTCGGCACTGACGTATTCGCCAGATGCCCGCGCTTCATCGCGCGCCAGCAAACCGCGTGCGATAAATTCGCGCTGTGTTTCGCGGCGCTCAATGTTCAAGCGCACCGCCTCAAGCACAAAACCAGACAGCGTTTCGCCTTGCCGCAAAACAGATTCGGCAGCGGCGCGTGTTGCGCTATCAACGCGCAGCGGCGGGAAGGTGGCATTTTTCATTGGGCGCTCCTGTTGTATTGCATATGCGATGCAGTTTAGCTTTTCGTCAATCGGGCGGCAAGGTTCTAGATGCGCCGCACTAGCAGCAAACCGCAGCCGAAGGACTTGGCGGGGGTTCATTACAAAACGGGTGCAACCGATAAAAGCCCCAGTCCCATAACCTTGCCGTGACCAATACCTGTTGATAGCGCCTTGATGAATTTCTCCGGCTCAGTAACCACAAGCCTGCCTTCGTAAAGCACCGAATAAATCCGGATGCCATTACCCGAATGTTGCCTTCCACCCAGCATTTGATCGTGTGAAATGCTTACATCCGGGCGGTCTGGTGTGAAATCGAAAGCCGCTAAGTGCGGCAGAGAAAAACCATGTTGCTCGCTTTTACGCGCGAGCCAGTCTTCTTGCTCATTTACTTTCAGTAAGCCCAGGCGTTTGCCATTCCGGGTGACGCAAGGGTTAGCACGCAGCCTAAAGCGAAATTTCTGACCTGCCGTGAGCGCATCCAGAGCAAGGCGTTCGCGCAAGTCGATAGCCGGGTCGGCGCTCGCCAGCCAGTCATCGCTATCGATCCGCGTCCAGTCTGCGGCAGTGCGGCTTTGCACCAGAATCCGTGGCGACTCTGTGGCATCGGTTTCCGGTTCCAATCGCCATAAAAATTCGCCTGCAGGGCATTTTTGGTCTGGCGGACAAAATGCACGGCAAAGTGTGGCGTGAAGCTGGTAAGGGTCGGCCAGATCGCGCCGGGCTTCGCGGCAACGTCGATTCAGATGGATTCTATGCAGAAACATCGGTGACCTCCTGCGGTAACACCGCCCACTCCGAACGTACGTAACGCGCTCCGAAGCGCCGTTCAGCAAACGACGATAAAAGATGATCCATTCGGAGCACGCCTGAACCATCTTTGGATTCGAGCGAGATCAACAGTTTCTCAGGCAACTTTTCGCCTTTGCGCGGCGATGCAATCCAGGGCCAAGCTGTCAGCGTTTCTAGTAAGGGTGCATCCTGCATGCCGTCTGTAATCCATACGGGCTCTGACGGCACATAGGATTTTCGCCCCAGCGCCAAAGGCCAGACAGGATTGCGCAGTGCGGCGTGGAGGCGTTCCAGCAGCGGGCGATCCGTACATTCCATCCCGACGAGGAAGCTCGCATCGGCAAGGTAAAAACGGTCGGATACCACGCCACCGTCTTTGGCCTGTTTGCCATCCGCCTTGATGATGGTGTCCGTTGTCGCACAACCGGCAGTTTGGTAATCCCGCTTGGGTACGCCTGGGCGGTCATGCCTAACCCCCATAACCAAGTGTGTCAGCGGTTCCAGGTCGTCCCATTCTTCCCGGTCGATACCCAAGGCCGCAGCCAGCAGGCCGATCACGCCAGATTTGCTCGGTTCTTTTCCGGTGTCACGCTGATCGAACCGGCTGGTGGTGCCCCACGACTGCATCGGCCCGGTCAAGCGAAGTAGCAAAGTTGGCATGGGTCAGCCCTTTACAGCGGTGAGGGTCTGGTCGAGTATTTTTTCTAGGGAAGGCAGAGCTGAACCGTATCCACCCAGATCGGCCTTGACGAGATTGAGCACCAAAGTTTCGCCGTCACCGCCATACGCAGCCTGCAAATCCTTGGCCTTGCTCGCCAGTGCTTCAGCCGATTTGCGTGTGAGCGATTCATCGCGCTTCACGCGGATAGCGGTTTCAAAAGCGTTGGCAAGATTGCGCGGCGCTGTATTGCGGCGCACCGACAAGGCGACGAATTCAGTCGGGTTGTGGGCGGCGAAGGTGTTCTGTTTCCCGGTCGGCTCGGCTTCCACAAAGCCTTGCAGGAACGTCCGCAAACCCTTGGCAGCCAAGTCCGTATCGCCCTGCAAATTCTCGACCAGTTTTTCCCAATCGACCACCGCGTAGCGGTAGTAGCAAGCGGAATTGAATTCGACCGTGCCCATCATGTCGGCTCCGGCGGTGTCCTCGGGCTTGAGGTCATCCACAGCGGTGTAGAAATCGAATTCGCGTTCGACGGCATGGGTTGAGATTGCGTGCGCCACCTGGCAGGCGGCGTTTTGATTTCTCTCGGGCATGTCGGCCAGCATCCGCCCGAACAGCGCAACGTCTACCGCCCTCCCACCATTAAGCGCACTTGCAAACGATGCTTTAAGTTCTGCTGAAGCTTTTTTGGCAGCCTCCTTTTTCTTCTCCTTGGCCGACTTCTTCTCAAGAGCTTTTTCTATGGCCGCCCAATTCTCCAGATCCCATCGCTCGTTAATTGCGACCGCAATTGATGCTATTTCGCGCACCCCCAAAAACAAGAGGTATTCGCTTTTTTCTTCCTCGTCACTGTCTGCTTCACAGGGTGCTGTCCAAAGCCCTGAGCCAGCGAGCATCGCGAGTCGAGCGCGATGCAGAGAAATTACCGGCTCTCGTCCTTCTTCGATCAGACGATTTGCTATCGCATCAAGAAACCGCTTCGAACGCTGCCCTAAGTCTTCGGGGGCGAAAACGCCCTCGTGCATTTTTTGCTCGAAATACTGCCGGATAGCCCGCTTGTCGCACTGGCTGGATACCCGAGCGCGGCGCGTGCCGCCAAAAAATGCGTCCTTGGGCGCACCGGTGTCGTCGCGGTTCAGGTTCGACGGCGCAAAGTTTTGCAGGGCATGAATCTCGATCAGCGTTTTCATTCGGTGGTCTCCGTTTCGGTGGAAGGCTGGTTGTGGGTGTCGGGGTTGAGGGTTTGGTAGAAGTTGCGCGCCCAGGCATTCTGGGTGCGTTTTTGATCGTCGTTCCAGGCGAGCAGGTCTTTGAGCATGGCGTCGAAATCAATGTCCTGCTCCTTGAGCAGCGCAAGCATTTGACGCAAGCGGTGGGCTAACTGGTCACGGTCGGCATCCAGCAAGTTGATAAACCGCCGCTCGGTGCTCGCAGAGCCGCTTTGCAATTGATGCGCAGCGCACGCTTGACCGACAGGCA
>JAYUCZ010000143.1:0-1621 GCA_043740065.1 Thiobacillaceae bacterium
GCAAAACCAATCAAGGCATTGGGTTCAGCCAAATTCAGGTCGCCCAGCATGGCAAAACTGGCCGACACCCCACCCATGGTGGGATCGGTCAGCACTGAAATGAAGGGCAAGCGATGGCGCGACAATTGTGTCAAGGCAGCCGAGGTTTTTGCCATTTGCATCAGCGAAAACAGCCCCTCCTGCATGCGCGCGCCACCACTGGCGGAAAAGCAGATGAAAGCCGAATTCGACTCGATCGCGGCCTCCACGCCCAGAACAAAGCGCTCCCCCACGACCGAGCCCATCGAGCCGCCCATGAACTTGAATTCAAACGCAGCCACCACGACGGGAACAGCCTTGATGCTGCCACCCACCACCACCAGCGCATCGGTTTCCGAAGTGGCGGACTGCGCATCTTTCAAACGATCAGGGTATTTTTTGGTGTCCTTGAATTTAAGGGGATCGAGCGGCGTCACATGGGCGCCGATCTCGTGCTGCCCCTCCGCATCCAGCAGCATCTTAAGCCGTTGGCGCGCACCAACCCGATGGTGATGGCTGCACTTTGGGCACACCTCCAGATTGGTTTCGAGGTCTGCCCGGTACAACACTTCGTTGCACGCCGGGCACTTGGACCACAAGCCTTCCGGCATGGATTTCTTGTCCGCCAGCGCACGGCGCTTGATTTTCGGCGGCAATATTTTTTGGAACCAGCTCATTGTTTTCTCCGCTGCTTGATAGAGGTCAGCTTATTTGGAAGCCGCGTCTACACCCCGGCGCAGGTCCTGCACCAGTGCCTTGACCCGGTTAATCATCTCGCCCTCGGGCGAGGTTTCGATTTCGTTTACGATGCGACTGCCTACCACCACGGCATCCGCAATGCGTGCTACGGCTTCGGCCGTTGCCGCATCGCGAATGCCAAATCCTACGCCCACCGGCAGTTCGCAATGGCGACGAATGATCGCGATTTTACGCGCGACCTCTTCAGTATCAAGGTCTGCCGAACCCGTCACGCCCTTCAAGGACACGTAATAGATGAAACCGTCTGCTGCTGCTGCCACCTTTTCAATACGTGACTCTGGCGTGGTCGGCGACAACAGGAAAATGGGGTCCAGCCCGGCGGCCTTGAACACATCCGACACGCCATGCGATTCCTCCGGGGGAATGTCCACGGTCAGCACGCCGTCAACGCCGGCGGTCTTCGCGGCCAGCGCAAATGTTGCGTAACCCATGTGCTCGACCGGATTTGCATAGCCCATCAGCACTACCGGCGTCGTTGTGTTGCTTTTGCGGAATTCTGCTGTCATCGCCAGCACATCCTTGAGCCCGACTTTGTTCGCCAGTGCGCGCTCCGATGCGCGCTGGATCACCGGGCCATCGGCCATCGGGTCGGAAAACGGCACGCCCAGTTCGATGATGTCTGCACCCGCTTCCACCAGTGCATGCATCAACGGTACGGTCAGCCCCTTGCCTGGGTCGCCGGCCGTGATAAAGGTGATCAGGGCTTTTTTGTTGTGCGCCTTGAGCGCGTTAAATGTCTGGCCAATACGGCTCATGGTGTACTCAATCTAAATGTGTTCAATCAAAAACTAGTCTTCTTCAAAATAGTCGGTGTCCAGACGCTTCACCGTATAAACGTCTTTGG
>JAYUCZ010000144.1:0-1620 GCA_043740065.1 Thiobacillaceae bacterium
CGCCTGTCGTCGCAAGTCGCCAATGGCGTGCGTTCACGACTGTTGAAGGACAATACGCCGGACACCGGCTGCGGACTGAAAGTGTTTGCTCGCGAGACCTTCCTGGCTTTGCCCAACTTCGATCATGTGCATCGTTTTATGCCGGCATTGGTCATGCGCAACGGTGGCGCCGTGGTGTCGGTTCCGGTCCACCATCGTGCACGCGAACGCGGCACCTCCAAATACGGTGTCCACAACCGTCTGTGGGTCGGCATCGTCGATCTGTTCGGCGTGGCCTGGTTACAACGGCGGGTGCGCCTGCCAATCATCGAGCAAAATTCCGACCTGTAAATGAAGGCGCGCGTCATTCTTAAGGGGCTGGCGCTGATATTGAGCCTGGCGGTGCTGGGTTATCTTTTCAGATACAGCGATCTCGGCCACAGCCTCAACGAGACCTGGATCGATGCGCGGGTGCGCGGCCATGGCCTCAATGGTGCCTTGTTGTTTTTGCTGATGGGCGGGCTGTTTACCGCCATCGGCTTGCCACGCCAGATCATTGCATTCCTCGGCGGCTACGCATTCAGTATCGGGCTGGGCACGCTGCTTGGCGCACTGGCTGCGCTGTTGGGCTGCATATTGAGCTTCGGCTATGTGCGCCTGCTCGGCAAAGAGTTGCTGCGGGCGAAACTGGGCGAGCGCGCCGGGCGCTTCGATCGTTTCATTCACGAACATCCATTTTCCATGACGGTGCTGGTCCGCTTGCTGCCTGTAGGGAACAACCTGCTGACCAATCTGGCCGCGGGTGTTTCAAGTATCCGCGCCGTGCCGTTTTTTTCAGGCAGCTTGCTCGGCTATCTGCCGCAGACGCTGGTTTTTGCGCTGGTGGGCAGCGGTGTACACATCGCCCCTACGCTTAAGCTTTCGCTGGCCATAGGTTTGTTTCTGATCACAGGTGCGCTGGGAGCCTCGCTTTATCGCCATTTCCGGCATGGTCAAAGCCTCGACGACAAGATTGACGCTGCATTGGATGATACGGGTAGCTCTCGCAATGAATCCAAAAACAAAATTTGACCTCTCCGGCCGCGGGCTGTTTCTGCTGAGTTTGATCCTGCTCGCAGGGCTGACCGTCGTGGCGTTGCTGACGCGCACGCTGATCCCCATCGACGAGACGCGTTATGTGAGCGCGGCGTGGGAAATGTGGTTGCGGGGTGATTTTCTGGTGCCCTTCAAGAATGGCGAGCCCTATAGTCACAAACCGCCATTCATGTTCTGGATGTTTCATGCTGGTTGGGCCTTGTTCGGCGTCAACGACTGGTGGCCGCGGCTGGTGCTGCCATTGTTTTCTGCGGGTTCGTTGTTGCTGACCTGCTTGCTGGCGCATCGCCTTTGGCCTCAGCACACCGGATCGGGTGGAAAAGCCGCATTGATCCTGGTGAGTGCAATGTTGTGGATTCTTTTTTCCACTTCAATCATGTTTGATGTGATCCTGGCTTTCTGGGTGCTGGTCGGCATGCACGGCATTGTTGTGGCGTCTGATGGAAAACGGCGCGGCTTTATCATGCTGGGCATCGCAATTGGATTCGGTGTGTTAACCAAGGGTCCGGTCATCCTGCTCAATGTGTTGCCGGTCACGGTGCTGGC
>JAYUCZ010000145.1:0-1614 GCA_043740065.1 Thiobacillaceae bacterium
TGGTCGCGCAACCGGGCGCAGCGCCCGTTGCCGCATGGGAAACCGGTGTGCGGGTAGCGCATTTGGCACGCTTGATCGCCATGCGTACACAGTTGTGTGACGCTGAGCAGGCTTGGCTGGCCGGGCTGGCGCACAACCTGCACGAATATCCCCAATTTGGCGATCAGGATAAACGCGAAAACTGGTTGATGGTGCTGGACGCCAACGGTTTTGCGGCGGATGCCGTGCGCTACTGCCGCACCGCACCCGCACGGATCAAGTCTGCCCATCCGCTGGTGAGGGTATTGCAGCTTGCGGTTTCACTGGTTTACAGCAGGCACGCCGGGAATAATTTTGGCGGCAATGTCAGCGTGGTTGGCGTGCGTGCGGCATTGGGCGGACTGGGGCTGGAGGCCACTGACGCGGCGCGTCTGCAAACCGAATCCGAAACCCTGGCGCAGGCAACCATGCAACTTTATACAGCCGGGCAGGTTGTTGTGCCGGATGGCGGCTTGCTTCAGGGGTATGCGGCAATGGCGCGTACCGGCGCATTAAATGCAGCCATGCATGGCGCTGCCGACCGGGAAACCCTGGCGCGGCGGATCGTGTTGCTGATGCGGGGAATGTTTGGTATTCAAGCCAGTGCGTTGCTGCAAAAGCAGTCAAATTGTTTGTCGCCTGCCGCATGGTGGCCGATGCCGGAAGGGCTGAACGCACTGCCGCTCGCCCTGGATGACATGCAAAGTTGCGCTTGTCGCGCAGGCGCGGGCGAAACGGTTTATTGGCAGGCAACACAGGCGGAACAGTCCCCCGTGGTGGACGCGCAATTGGCGAGGCTGCTGGACGTTACCGCCATGTTGTGCGTTCCGTTGGCTGAAGGCTATGTATTGGTGGTCGGCAATGCGGATGCCTCGCTGGCGGCAGATACTGGCTGGCAGGATTTTCTGCGCGCCCTGGCGGCGCGGGTGGCGGCGCTGGAGGGACGTGCAGGCGCGGCTGTCCAAACTATCGGCAGCATGCCTGCTGATGCCATTGCGCGCCAGGAAGTGCGTCGCGCCGTACACGAGGCAGCTAACCCGCTGACCATCATCCGCAATTATGTTGGTCTCTTGTCCGGCAAGTTTTCCCGCGATAGTGAAACGCAACGCGACCTCGCCATTATCGGTGGCGAAATCGAGCGCGTCGGGGCGATTCTTCAGGGGCTGGGGGTGAAACCCGAGGTGAGCAGCGCCGCAGAGGAGATTCCGGGTACTTGGGTGGACGTTAACCAGATCATCTCCGAACTGGTGCGCATGTCGCTCGACACGCTGTTTTTGCCCAACAAGATTAACGTCCAGATTGATCTGGATCCGGGCATGGGCAGCATTTTGACCCAGCGCGACCCGTTGAAACAGGTTTTGCTTAATCTCGCCAAAAATGCAGTCGAGGCCATGCCGCGCGGAGGCAAGCTGACGTTTGCCAGCGCACGCACCGAATACCAGGGACGTTCCTGTGTGATGGTTGCCGTGCATGACAGCGGCCCGGGCTTGCCTGAAGCAGTGCGCGCACAACTATTTCAAGCTGTGCCCTCATTCAAGGGCGGAGAACATGCCGGGCTTGGCCTCGCGATCAGCCAGAACCTGATGCAGGCGATGG
>JAYUCZ010000146.1:0-4031 GCA_043740065.1 Thiobacillaceae bacterium
GCAAGCCGCGAGTGGCCGTCAAGAAAGTGCTGGAGATTGTGCATGGCTTTGCAACCATCATGACGCATGTCCGGGAAAGCAGCCTGGACGCACCGACCAGCCTGGCTGACGACAACCTGATGCGGGACGAGGCCATGGATGTGCATGTATTTGTTACCGAACGTACGCACGAGCGTTTAACCACAAACGCATCAAAACCGGCATCCCGGAATATCCGTGATATTGAACGTTGGGTGATGGAAGACGAAAGCGAATGTGGCTATGGCACCACCACACAAACTCGCGACAAGGACTGGTTGCGCGTTGGCGCGCTGGTGGGTTTGCGTACCGACAAAGAGGGAGACTGGTCGCTGGGCGTGGTGCGCCGTTTGTCGCGCTTGAGCGAAACGGAAAGTTCAGTGGGCTTTGAAACGCTGCGGGGCAAACCGTTGGCAGTGACCCTGCATGGTGGGCAAGACAGCGCGGGCTATGTCATCAATGGCGTGAATGCCGACGATGGAAAAACAACTGTCCACGGATTAATTCTCAATGAAGGGGACAACCCGGCCATGGTGCTGAACCCCATGCATTATCAGCGCAAGGCCGTACTGGAATATGCCCAGTCCCAATATGTACAATCCCAACATACACAGTCCCGTGACCGCAAGACCATCCGCCTGGGCGACTTGCTAGAGCAGGGCGAGGGCTGGGTGATGTGCAATATCACCTGGCTGGATTGAGGACTGCTAGCCCGGCCAGCCAGTCCGCCAGATCGGTAATTTCCTGCTGGCAAATTGTGTGCGGCATATCGTAGGCGTGCCAGGACATGTTTGCGCCCAGCCCGATCAGGGCATCCCGGCCATGTTGTGCCAATGCCATTGGAATGATCTCGTCCTGGTTGCCATGTGCCATGAAAACCGCTAGTTCTTGCAGAACATCCGGCGCGGCGGTCAAAGACTGCGCGGCATAGCCCGATAGCGCGGCCACGCCAGTTAATCCCGCTATCCCATTTGCGGCTGCCATCAGGCTGATGACCGCGCCTTGCGAGAACCCGGCCAGTACAACCGGCACATTCGATGCGCCGCGCACAGTCGTAACGAGTGCCTGCACCTGCTTGGCCGATTCGATCATGCCTGGGCTATCCTCGCGCCAGCGCAAATCTGCGCCAGCGATGTCATACCAGGCGCGCATGGCCATGCCGCCATTGAGCGTGACGGGTCGCACCGGCGCATGCGGAAAAACGTGATGGATGCCTGCAACGTCCAGCATCCCGGCGACCGGCTCCAAATCGTAGGCATCTGCGCCCAGTCCGTGCAGCCAGACCATGAGTGCGCGTGGCTTTCCGGCGGGGAGTCGTTCTATATATTCCAGCATGGGTTAGCTCCTGTTTAATCTGATAATTATTAGGGTCAAACACCCCTGTGGGAGCGCCGCCCCGGCGCGAAAACGACCGCAAATCGCGCCGAGGGCGGCGTTCCCACAGGGTGAAACATCCCAATGGACAATCCCTGTTTAATCTGGCGCAAGTTTATACTTCAGGCATGGTCGCCAACCACTTACCCCCCCTGCTTATCCCGCTGCTCAAGCGCCTGTCCGACGGCAAATTCCATTCTGGACAAACGCTGGCTATGGATTACGCCATTTCGCGTGCCACCGTGTTCAATCTGATCCAGCAAGCGCAAACGCTAGGTCTGCGTATTCATGCCGTGCGTGGCAAGGGCTATCAACTGGCCGATCCGGTTGCATGGCTGGATGAATCCGAGTTGCAGTCCAGATTGACTGGCCTGGGACATCACTACGTGCTTAACACGCTGCCGGAAACCGCTTCAACCAATACCAGCCTGTTTCAGCAGGCGCTGGGCGGCGCACCGCATCGCAGCGTGTTATATGCGGACTATCAGCACGCCGGGCGTGGCCGCAGAGGGCGCGGCTGGCACGCGCCACTGGGCGGCGGGCTGACGTTTTCCGTGCTGTGGCGATTTGATTATGGTGTCAGCCAGCTCTCCGGTTTAAGCATTGTGATTGGCCTGGCGCTTGCGCGCGCATTGGCGCAGTTTTGTCCCGCCAAGGCAAAGTTGCCGATCAAATTGAAATGGCCCAACGATGTGTTGGCCGGATACCGCAAGCTGGCGGGCATCCTGGTGGAGGTGCAGGGTGAAGTGACCGGGCCTTCTTTTGCTGTGATTGGCATCGGCATCAACCAAAATTTACCGGCCAGTTTCCGCGAGGATATCGACCAGGCTGTGGTGGATCTGCTGGAAATGGATGTGCGTGCCAGCCGCGCACAACTGATGGCCGCCATTTTGGCCGAACTGGCCACAGCCATGCAGCAGTTTGAGCAACAGGGTATGCGCTCGGCGCTTGAACAGTGGCCCAACTGGCATGCACACGAGGGGCGCGAAGTCATGCTGCGTGCGCCGGACGGAAGCAGCCATAGCGGGCTGGCACGGGGGCTGGATGAGGCGGGCAATTTGTTGCTAAAAATGCCGGGCGGAGAAACGCGCAAGTTTGGTGCTGGCGAAGTCAGCCTGCGCCCGGTGGCTGCAAAATGACGATCAAGGACACCACGTTTCTCTTGCTGGATATCGGCAACACCCGCGTGAAGTGGGCGCTGGTTCGTGCTAACTCAAAGAGCCAAAAATCAACGCGATGGCTGGCCGAAGGCGCATGTGCGCACGACCAGATCGGCGGCCTGTTGCGTGAATGGGATGGCCAGCCCATGCCGGATTGCGTATTCGGCGCAAACGTGGCGGGCAGGTTGGCTGTCCATCAGATTGAAACTTACTGGCAACAGCGCGGAGTTTCCTTGTGCTGGGCGCAGGCGCAAGCCGCATGTTGCGGTGTCACCAACACGTATGCGCAACCCGAACAGCTCGGCGTGGATCGCTGGGCGGCCTTGGTGGGCGCATGGAGCAGGCTGCACGGCGCGTGCCTGGTGGTTTCTGCCGGTACAGCCTTAACCATTGATACGCTGGATGCGCATGGCAATTTTCAGGGCGGCATGATTTTGCCTGGCAGGCGACTGATGCAGGCAAGCCTGGCCGACGGCACACATGCGTTGACGGCCACAACGACGGCCACGGCCGGGCAAATTACCAGCACGCCGCGCAACACCTTTGATGCCATTGCCAGCGGGATCGCCGCTGCTTTGGCGAGTCCGGTGCGCGAAGCCTATGCACGTCTGGCTGATTTGGCTGTGACTGTTCCGAACAAAACATCGCCGACCTGTGTGCTGACAGGCGGCGATGCCGGGTGGCTGTCTGGCCAGTTGGAAATCGGGTGTACCATCGCGCCGAGGCTAATCTCACCGGGGGCAATTTTGGCAGCGCCCAGACTAGTCCTGGAAGGCTTGCTGGAAATGGTGCTAAATGACGCAAGTCATTGAAAGCGTCAACCTGGAGGAAAGCATAAAGTGAATATGAGATGGATTGCGTTGTTATTGTTGATCGCCAACCTGATCGTTGGCGGTGTTTTTTTCTGGGGGAAAAGTCAGTCAGACGCACAGGCTGGCATCAATGCGCCGCTTAACGCCAGCAAAATTATCCTGCAAAGCGCACGCATATTGAGTGATGCCACTCCACCCGCCTCCCCTGTATCGCCAGCCATGAACGAGCCCATCTGCGTGGAATGGCGCGGCATGGCAGAAGCCGATCTGGAGCGCAGCCGCGAGGCCGTCAAAAAGCTGGCCGTCAAGCGCGTGTTGTCAGTCGAAGAGTTGCCGGTTGAGCGTATGTACTGGGTCATCTTCCCGCCCCTGCCCAGCGCAGCCGCAGCCAGGGTGAAGATGGATGAATTGGCCGCGCTTAAGGTTAAAGATGCGCTCATCATCAAGGAAGACCTCTGGAAAAACGGCATATCACTTGGGCTATTCAGCGCCGATGAAGCGGCACAAAGCCATGTGCGCGTGCTGGAGAGCAAAGGTGTTTCGGGATTGCGCATCGAAACCAGACCCAAGCAGGGAACAGGCTATTACTACGTGGTTAAAAGCGAAGATGCCACCACACTGAGGGAACTCGATGAAATCCGGCTGGGCTTTCCAGCGACGACCCTGG
>JAYUCZ010000147.1:0-1609 GCA_043740065.1 Thiobacillaceae bacterium
GGCAATTATTATGTGGCCGCCACCGAGGCCGAAGCGCTCAAACAGTCCGGCGGCAAACCGCTCAGGCAGGACGAAGACGTTCTCGACACCTGGTTTTCATCGGCGCTATGGCCGTTCTCCACCCTGGGCTGGCCGCAGCAAACGCCGGAACTCAAAGCCTTTCTGCCCGGCGCGGTGCTGGTTACCGGCTTCGATATTATTTTCTTCTGGGTGGCGCGCATGGTCATGATGTCGCTGCATTTCACCGACAAAGTGCCGTTCCATGAGGTGTATGTCACTGGGCTCGTGCGTGACGCACATGGCCACAAAATGAGCAAGTCCAAGGGTAATGTCATCGACCCGATTGACTTGATTGATGGCATTACGCTCGACGAACTAACCGCCAAGCGCACCACCGGCATGATGAACCCCAAGCAGGCCGAGAGCATCGCCAAACAAACCCGCGCCGATTATCCAATGGGTTTTTCGGCGTTTGGTACCGATGCGCTGCGCTTTACTTTCGCATCACTCGCCACGCATGGCCGCGACATCAAGTTTGACCTGCAACGCGCCGAGGGCTACCGCAACTTCTGCAACAAGCTGTGGAACGCCACGCGCTTTGTGCTGATGAACACCGAAGGCAAAGATTGCGGCAACCCAATCTCCCCCCTTGACAAAGGGGGGCCGGGGGGGATTTTAGCCTCCGACTATTCCTTTGCCGACCGCTGGATTGCCAGCCGCTTGAACGAGGCGGTCGCTGCCGTGACCAACGCCTTTGGCGAATACCGCTTTGACATGGCCAGCCGCGCCATTTACGAATTTGTCTGGGACGAATACTGCGACTGGTATCTGGAACTCGCCAAGGTCCAGTTGCAAACCGGCAACGAAGCGCAGCAACGCGCTACCCGGCGCACGCTCGTCAACGTGCTGGAAACCGCGTTACGTTTGGCGCACCCGATTATTCCCTTCATTACCGAAGAACTCTGGCAAAAAGTTGCGCCATTAACCGGCGTTGCTTTGAATGGATCGCCCTCCAGCGACAGTGGCGACAGCATCATGCTGCAAACCTATCCCGCTGCCGATATGAGCTTGCACGATGCCGCCGCCGAAGCGCAGGTTGCGGAAATGAAATCCCTGATTGATGCAGTGCGCGGTTTGCGTGGAGAGATGAAGCTGTCTCCCGCCGAAAAAGTGCCGCTGGCGCTGGCGGGTGATGTTGGCCGTTATACGCCTTACCAGCCTTACTTGGCTGCGCTGGCCAGGCTTGCCAGCGTCAGCATTGCCGCAGAACTACCCGCAGGCGACGCGCCCGTCGCCATCGTCGGCGAGTGCAAACTCATGCTGCAAGTGGAAATCGATAAAGCGGTCGAAATTGCCCGTTTAGCCAAAGAAATCGAGCGCATCCAGGGCGAGATAATCAAATGCCAGGGCAAGCTAGCCAACCCTAATTTTGCCGACAAGGCACCAGCGGCAGTGGTTGAGCAAGAAAGAAAACGCCTGACGGATTTTTCTGCCGTGCTGGAGAAACTTAATAGCCCGCGGATTCAAGTTCGAAGTGCAACGGTTAACGGGATATTGGTGTAGCGCATTTCTAGCCCGAAGAATACCTCGTGTGGCGTTCTGAATCCCA
>JAYUCZ010000148.1:0-4008 GCA_043740065.1 Thiobacillaceae bacterium
TCGGCCATTGTCTTGTCTTCACGCAACGCTGCTAGCGCGACTTGCGCTTTGAACGTCGGGTTGTGGGTGCGACGGGTGCGCCGCGCCGATTTCTTGACCATCAAATACTCCTTCTCGCCAGACCGGTTACAGCCCAGCATGATGCCCGGAGTTTCCACTTATGGCGCTGTGCAGATTTGCGGGGCCACTTCTGTTTAGCCTGCCGCTTCGCGTTCAGTTTCATCAATTCAACAGCACGCTGTCGAGCATCAAGATTAACGACTTCAGATAATGTCATGAGGAATACTCCTGTTTGATGGCACAGGTATCGAAGACACTCACGCTCTCAGCATTTCCTGCTTAGCCTTCGCGACCTTCAACCAGGCTCGCGCATCCAGCAGTTCTTGGTTAGCCCGTAGGGCGCAAAACCTGCGGGCATTGCGCCCTACGCTGGGTTACTCAGGAAATAGCGCATAAAAAAACGCGAAGCAAAATTCAATTTGCTTCGCGCTTTGTGTGGGATAACGCGTTTACGCGCTGGCGCGGTTGGCTTTCTTGCGGTCGTGTTCCTGCAGGAAACGCTTGCGGATGCGGATCGACTTGGGGGTGATTTCCACCAGTTCGTCGTCGTCGATGAATTCGACGGCGGATTCCAGGGTGAGCTTGATCGGGGTGGTCAGGCGCACGGCTTCGTCGGTGCCAGAAGAGCGCACGTTGGTGAGTTGTTTGCCCTTGATGGGGTTGACCACCAGATCGTTATCGCGGCTGTGGATGCCGATAATCATGCCTTCGTACAGTTTGTCGCCGGGGGAAACGAACATGCGACCGCGGTCTTCCAGTTTCCACAGTGCGTAGGCCACGGCTTCGCCGTTGTCCTGGCTGACCAGCACGCCGTTGTGGCGACCGGGCAGGTCGGCTTTCACCGGGCCGTAGTCATCGAACACGTGGCTCATCAGGCCGGTGCCGCGCGTCATGGTCATGAAGTCGGACTGGAAACCGATCAGGCCGCGTGCGGGAATGTGATATTCCAGCCGGGTGCGACCGTTGCCGTCGGATTCCATGTTGGTGAGTTCGCCACGGCGACGGCCGATTTCTTCCATGATGGTGCCCTGAGTGTCGTCTTCCAGGTCGATGGTGAGGCTTTCATACGGTTCGCATTTTTCGCCGTCGATTTCCTTGAACACCACACGCGGCTTGCCCACGGCCATTTCAAAGCCTTCGCGGCGCATGCTTTCCAGCAAAATGGTCAGGTGCAGTTCGCCGCGACCGGATACGCGAAAAATATCCGCATCGCCGGTTTCTTCAACTTTAAGCGCGACGTTGGTCAGCAGTTCTTTATTCAATCGGTCACGAATCTGGCGGCTGGTGACAAACTTGCCTTCGGTGCCGGCCAGCGGGGACGCGTTCACCATAAAGTCCATGTTCAGCGTCGGCTCGTCAATTTTGAGCATGGGCAGCGGGGTGGGTTTGTCCTTATCGGTAATGGTTACGCCGATGCCGATGTCATCCAGGCCGTTAATCAGCACGATGTCGCCGGATTCGGCTTCGTCGACCAGAATGCGGTCCAGGCCACGAAAGCCCAGCACCTGGTTGATGCGGCCAGTTTTCACCGCGCCGTCCAGACCCCAAGCCACGGCCACCATTTGACCGGGTTTGATGCGGCCATTGCGAATGCGGCCCACGCCGATACGACCCACGTAAGACGAATAATCCAGCGCGGCAATTTGCAGTTGCAACGGCGCATCGGGATCGCCGACGGGTTCGTGGACATACTTCAACACGGTATCAAACAGCGGAACCATGTCCGCCGCTGTACCGCCGGAAGAAGGCGCGTCTTTAATATCCAGGCACGCCCAGCCGTTCAGGCCGGAAGCGTAAATAATCGGGAAATCCAGTTGTTCGTCGGTCGCGCCAAGTTTGTCGAACAGATCGAACGTGGCGTTAATCGCGTAGTCGGGACGCGCACCGGGGCGATCCACCTTGTTGACCACGACGATGGGCTTCAAGCCCAGCGCCAGCGCCTTTTTGGTCACGAAACGCGTCTGCGGCATCGGGCCTTCCACCGCATCCACCAGCAGCAGCACGCCATCGACCATGCCCAGCACGCGCTCCACCTCGCCGCCAAAGTCGGCGTGTCCCGGCGTGTCCACAATGTTGATGTGATATTCGCCGTATTCGATGGCGGTGTTCTTGGCCAGAATGGTAATGCCGCGCTCTTTTTCAAGATCGCTGCTGTCCATGATGCGCTCGTCCATCTGCTGGTTTTCGCGGAAGGTGCCGGACTGTTTCAACAGTTGATCGACCAGCGTGGTTTTGCCGTGGTCAACGTGGGCGATGATGGCGATATTGCGAAGTTTGCGGGACATGATGGCGAGGCCGGTTGAGCAAAGCCCGGTATTTTAGCAGATTTGGATATACCTATTGCCCAAGTTTAATGCCGATAAAGCGGATGCGCTGCCAAACGCCGCTCAATCTCGCCTATCTGGCGCAAATAGGCCGGGCTGCCGACTTTTTCAAACCTGCGCACGAATACGGCTTGCGCCATGAATTCCGGCAAATCGGAAAAAACCGGGGTCAATTCAGCGTCGGTTTTTAAACCAGCCAAGCGCTGGCGCGTCGCGTCCGCCGCGCTGCCCGTCGCCAGCTCTGCCAGGCGTGCGCCCGCCCGGTCGTAAGCCAGATCGGTAAAACTGAAACCGGATCCGGATACGACATCTTCTTCTTCTTTGGCCAGCCCCAGCGCGTTGGCGAGGCGGCTGCCCGCATTGGCGGAAACCGCTGCGGCAATCAGCAAGTGTTCCACCGCATCGCGGCGACCATGCAACACCAGCAACACCGAAGGTGCGCGACGGGTGGTACGCCCGCGCCCTTCCAGCAACTGGCGCAAACTGATGCCGGACACATACGCGCCCATGGCGGTTAGCGCCGCACGGTTTTCCAGCACGGCATCGCCACCCCGGCTGGCCGCAAAACCGAACACTTGCGCCACCATTTCGCACGCTGGCTGTTCGCTTTTTGCCGGATAACGCGCCATCGTTTCGCGTACAAAATCTGCATACAGCAACAAGCGTTTTTTCTCTTCTGCGCCGATCAGCACTTCCGCGCCTTTGCGTTCCAGCAGCGTGAGCAGTTCCGGATGCCATTGATAATCCAGGTTCAGGCGATTTTCCTGCACGCTGACGCGTTTTAGCGATTGCATCAAGGCCACATAGGCGGGGTCGCGATCCAGCCAGTTTTTTGCCAGCCAGATCAGGCCGCGCCCCAACCAGGCCGGCAAGGGTAAACTGCCCAGCCGCATGGCATCCAGTTGCATGGCTCGGTCTTGCGGAACAAATTCCGCTGTCAGGTTCAGGTAATTTCCAAAGAAATTGGCCGGCACGCGCAAACTCACATCCAGCACCAGCCTGTCCTGTTCCAGGTCTGCCAGCACGCCGCTGACGGGCTTGACCACCACCGCATAATTCAACAGCCGGTTGAGTTCTTCTTCTGACAGCGCCAGCGTTTGCAGGGTGTCGGCGGTGCGGGCGCGCGGCACATTTTTTTCAAACAAATGCTTGGCCCAAAGCAAATCGCCGCGTGTAATTTTGCCACCCGGTTCGGCATGCGGCTGATCGTCCAGCGCTGCCCAGGCCAGTGCCAGCAACAGCCCGGCCAGCAGCAGAAAAACCAGCAGCAGCTTGCGCATCAGCCTTCTTGGTTCCGCATGAAATCGGCAGTTTTGAAAAACGCCGCAAATAATTCTGCTTGCAGTTTTTCGTCGATACCCACGTCATGCATGGCGCGTTTCATGCAGCCCATCCACTGGTCGCGTTCGGATACGCCCACCGCAAACGGCATGTGGCGGCGGCGCAAGAACGGATGGCCGAAGCGGTCGGTGTATTCCGGCGGCCCGCCCATCCAGCCGGACAAAAACCAGGTCAGCTTGTTGCGCGACTCGGTTAAGTCTTCAGGATGCAGTTTGCGAATGCCGTAGTAATCCGGGTCTTCGTCCATCAGATCGTAAAAGCGATCGACTAATTTACGGATAAT
>JAYUCZ010000149.1:0-9419 GCA_043740065.1 Thiobacillaceae bacterium
TCGTTTTGGATCTTGGTCTGCCCGGCTTGTCCGGGATGGAAGTGCTTAAACGGTTCAGAAAACACAACACCACTACCCCGGTGCTGATTCTGACGGCCAGAGACTCGCTGCAGGACAAGGTGGCCGGACTCAAGGCCGGTGCGGATGACTATGTGTTAAAACCATTCGAGTTCGAGGAGCTGGATGCCAGGCTGCACGTTCTGCTCAGGCGCACCCAGTCGGAACGCTCCGGGTTTCTGGACGTGGGCGATTTGCGGTTGGACAAGAAAGCCAGGCAGGTGTTTTTTCAGAGCCAGCCGCTGAACATGTCTTCCCGTGAGGTGGCTGTGCTGGAGTTGCTGATGGCACGTTATGGCAGGGTCGTCAGCAAGGATCAGATTGCCGGGCATCTGACCGGACTGGAAGAAGAAATTGGCCAGAATGCAGTGGAAGTTTATGTGCATCGGCTGCGCAAGAAGCTGGAGCCATTGGGGGTGGTGGTGCGTACTTTAAGGGGGCTGGGTTATTTACTGGAAAAAATTGATGACCAGGTCTAAGCCTGTCAGCGGCACTTATAGCCTTCAACGCCTGTTCCTGGTCAGGTTGCTGGTAATTCTGGTTCCGTTTGCGATTGCGGTGTTGTGGGGCGCCTATTTCGTGACTTTGCACTTTGCCAACGCGGCTTTTGACCGTTCGCTGGCAAGGCGGGCTTATGCCCTGGCGGATCAGGTTGAAGTGGTGCGCGGCAAGGTGGTGTTTGATTTGCCGCAAGAGGCGCACAGCGTGCTGGAGTTTGACCCCACCGATATATTCTATTTTCGGGTCATCGGCCCGGACGGAAAAGACATCGCCGGGACGACAAGCCTCAGGATGCCCGTGTCGGGACGCACCCCGGAAGAGGGGCAGTTGAAATATTTTGACGCGCAGGTAGATGAGGATCGCGTACGGGTCGTGGTCTACAACTTGTCGCTTAAAGGCACGCGGGCGCGTGGCGATGTGATGATACTGGCGGGTGAAACGATCGCCAAACGGATCGGCCTGGCGAACGATGTGTTGCTGACGGTGTTCATACCCATGATTGTGGTGGTGTTGCTGCTGATTTACGCGATCAGCCTTGGCGTAAAAATGAGCCTCAAGCCAGTTCATGCTATCAAGGAGGCGATCGCCAGCCGCAGCGCGCATGATCTGGAACCTATTGAAATTCAGGGCTTGCCAACCGAAATCGAGCCGCTCCTGGAAGAGATGAATCGGCTGATGACGGATTTGCGTACCATTCATGATTCCAGACAGCGCTTTCTGGCGGATTCGGCACATCAACTGCGCACGCCGCTTGCCAGTATGCGCGCCCAGACAGAATTACTCCTGCGCAGTGTGCAAGATGCTGCCAGCCGCGAGGTTCTCGCCGGTCTGTTGTCCAGCCTGGATCGCCAGGGTCGTTTAGTGACGCAACTGCTGGCCTTATCCCGCGTTGAGGACGCTTTGACCAACGTCAAACCGGATGACGTTCGTCTTGACGAATTGGCGCGCAACATTGCCTCGGAATGGGTGCCCCGCGCACTTGAGCGCGGCATCGACCTGGGGTTTGAAGCGCCTGGAGAGCCGGTTCATTTGACCGGACATGCGCACGCCCTGTCAGAAGCCCTGGCCAACCTGCTGGACAATGCGCTGCGCTATTGCCGGTCTGGGGATCAGGTGACCGTCCGCGTATATGTTGAGCATGGCAAGGCATGTCTTGCCGTGTCAGACACCGGGGCAGGCGTACCCGAAGCGGCATTGCCGAAAATATTTGAACGTTTTTACCGTGCGCCGGGCGTGCAGGCGCAGGGCTGCGGGCTGGGGCTGGCGATTGTGCGTGAAGTGGTGGAGGGGCTGGGTGGCGAGGTCAAGGCTTTTAACAGGGCTTATAACAGGGCTTTTAACAGAGACAACGCGGCCAACGGCAAACCGGGTGGTTTTGAAATTTGTCTGTGCATTCCCCAAGCTAATTACTTCGGCTAATGGATAATCGCGGTTAATCCGGGATTGTCCATTCGTCGGTTTGGCCTTGCTTTTTGTCCCCTCCCCCTTGAGGGTTAGGGAGGGGGTGAAATGCCGAAATCACCACGAATGCCTTCACCCTCTCCCCAGCCCTCCCCCCTCAAGGGGGAGGGGGTTCTAATGAACAATCCCGGTTAATTAAAACTGACAAGCAGGCAACAAAAAACCGCGCAACTGCGCGGTTTTTCATCCAACCTTGACCCGCGCAACTGCGCGGTTTTTCATTCAGCCTCGACCCGCGCAACTGCGCGGTTTTTTGTTGGGGAAAACGCAGCTTATTCGGCTACACCTTCCGGTGCAGGCGCTGCTTCTTCGCGCTTGGGCGCTTCAATTAGCGCTTTCATGGACAGACGCAGGCGGCCTTTTTCGTCGGCTTCCAGAATCTTGACGCGTACTTGCTGGCCTTCTTTGAGGTGGTCAGAGACGGTGGCAATGCGCTCGTGGGCGATCTGGGAGATGTGCAGCAGGCCATCGCGACCCGGCAACACGTTGACGATGGCACCAAAGTCCAGCAGCTTGATGACGGTGCCGTCGTACACGCCGCCGACTTCCACTTCGGCGGTCAGCTCTTCGATACGTTTTTTGGCAGCTTCGCCGGATTCGGTGCTGGTGCAGGCGATCTTGACTGAGCCGTCTTCCTGGATGTCGATCTGCGTGCCGGTTTCTTCGGTCAGCGCACGAATCACTGCGCCGCCCTTGCCGATGACATCACGGATTTTTTCCGGATTGATCTTCATGGTAATAATGCGCGGGGCGTAGGCGGACATTTCTTCGCGCACGCCGCTGACGGCTTCTTTCATGATGGCCAAAATGTGCAGTCGGCCTTCCTTGGCCTGCTTCAACGCCGCATCCATGATTTCTTTGGTAATGCCCTGGATTTTGATGTCCATTTGTAGGGCGGTGATGCCTTTTTCGGAACCGGCTACTTTGAAGTCCATGTCGCCGAGGTGATCTTCGTCGCCCAGAATGTCGGTCAGTACGGCAAACTTGCCGCCGTCCTTAATCAAGCCCATGGCGATGCCGGCAATGTGCGCCTTCATCGGCACGCCTGCGTCGAGCATGGCCAGGCAGCCGCCGCAGACGGAGGCCATCGAGGACGAACCGTTGGATTCGGTAATTTCCGACACCACGCGCATGGTGTAGCCAAACTCTTCTTTGCTGGGCAGCGCGGCTAACAAAGCGCGTTTTGCCAATCGGCCATGACCGATTTCGCGGCGCTTGGGCGAACCCACGCGACCGGTTTCGCCGGTGGCGAAGGGGGGCATGTTGTAGTGCAGCATGAAGCGGTCGTGGTACGAGCCTTCCAGCGCGTCGATGGTTTGCTCGTCGCGGCCTGTGCCCAGTGTGGTCACGACCAGCGCCTGGGTTTCGCCACGGGTAAACAGCGCAGAACCGTGGGTGCGCGGCAGCACGCCGGTGCGGATGGTAATCGGGCGCACGGTGCGGGTATCGCGACCGTCGATGCGTGGCTGGCCGGACAGGATGCGGCCACGCACAATGCCGGCTTCCAGCTTGAAGAACTCGTCCTTGACGACATTGACCGCCAGGGTGTCCATGTCTTTGGTAATCAGTTCGGCAAATGCCTTGTTTTGGATGCTGTTAACGGCCACAGTGCGCGCTTGTTTTTGTTTGATGGAATAGGCGGCTTCCATCTCGACACCCACCAGCGCTTTCAGCTTGGCGATGAGTTCGGTGTTGGGGGCGGGCGCTTGCCAGTCCCATGCGTCCTTGCCGGCTTCGTCGGTCAATTCGTTAATAGCGGTAATGGCGGCCTGCATTTGAGTGTGGCCGAACACCACCGCGCCCAGCATGATGTCTTCCGGCAGTTCCATGGCTTCGGACTCCACCATTAAAACAGCGGCTTCGGTACCGGCCACGATCAAGTCCATGGCGGAGTTTTTCAGCTCGGACAGGGTCGGGTTCAGCACGTATTCGCCATTGATGAAACCCACGCGGGCTGCGCCCACCGGGCCGTCAAACGGCAGGCCGGACAAGGACAGCGCGGCGGATGCGCCGAGCAGCGCGGGAATATCGGCAGCGACTTCGGGGTTGGAAGAAATCACCGTGGCGATGATCTGCACTTCGTTGAAAAAGCTTTCCGGAAACAGCGGACGAATCGGGCGGTCAATCAGCCGCGAGGTCAGCGTTTCGCCTTCGGACGGACGGCTTTCGCGTTTCAGGAAACCACCGGGGATGCGGCCAGCCGCATAGGTTTTTTCCATGTAATCGACGGTCAGCGGAAAGAAATCCTGACCGGGTTTGACATCGCGCTTGGCGACGACGGAGACCAGCACCACGGTGTCATCGACATTAACCAGCACTGCGCCATCGGCTTGACGGGCGATTTCGCCAGTTTCCATGGTGACGGTATGACGACCGTACTGAAATGATTTTGTGATTTTCATGCTTTTCCTTTGGTTTAAATACAATCGCCCCGCATGTTGGCGGGGCGATTGTTTGCTGATTCGATCGTTACGCGATCCGGTTTTGCTGATTTGCGCGAATGTCGATTACTTACGCAGACCGAGGCGCTCGATCAGCGTCTTGTAGCTGGGCAGGTTGGTGCTTTTCAGATAATCCAGCAACTTGCGGCGGCGGCTAACCATGCGCAGCAAACCACGGCGGGAATGGTGATCCTTGGCGTTGGTCTTGAAGTGGCCGGTCAGATAATTGATGCGGTTGGTCAGCAAGGCCACCTGGACTTCGGAAGAACCCGTGTCGCCCTCGGTGCGTTGATAATCCTTAACAACCTGTGCCTTGTCGGCAGCGGTAATAGCCATGTCGTTCTCCTAATTTCAGGCGCTGTGTTATTAAAAGCATCCTGGTTAAACAATCGCGAAGCCCTTCGGCTAGGGTGGGCTTCGTTCTGAAGGCGAGAATTCTACACGAAAAGCCTTTTGCCTCAAACGATTATAAAGACACGATTATCAAGGCTACTCGTGGTTTCAAATGTCGCCATCCACATAAAACCACTGCCCGTTTTCCCGCACAAACCGGCTGGTTTCTTGCAGCTTGAAGGC
Source organism: Thiobacillaceae bacterium (assembly GCA_043740065.1). GTDB lineage: Bacteria > Pseudomonadota > Gammaproteobacteria > Burkholderiales > Thiobacillaceae > UBA6918. The sequence goes on from JAYUCZ010000149.1 coordinate 5,037, forward strand.
GCGGCCATTGATTTTGTAGCGTGCGATAAAATCTACGGTGGCGTGGTCGGTATCCGGCTGTTCATGCCGTATCACGCTTAACCCCAGCCATTGGGTGGCGGGTTGGTCGTTGAGAGCGAGATTTTCTGGGCGAGTGGAGACGTGCCAGGTGGCCGACACATAGGCTGCGTCGTTGCGGGTATAAGCGGTGTAACGGGAGCGCATGAGTGCTTCGGCGGTCGGCGCACGCTGGTTGCCGCTGACGAAACGATCGCAGCAGTCTGTATCAGGCCGCCCACTGCCGCAGGGGCAGGTGGGGTTCATGTGCGCTTTTGCCACCATCTTGTAGGGGGAAAGGGGGCTTACCCTTCCCCCTTGAGCGCCACAGGCGCGTTCCCTTCCCCCTTCACTGAAATTCAGACCTGTGCGCCATCCGCCGACACGTCTTCCTTGGGTTTGTCGTCACGCAGGAAGTGTTCGCGCTTGACGCCCAGCATCAGTAGCAGCGGCGAGGCCACCAGCACCGAAGAGTAAATGCCGAACATGATGCCGATGGTGAGCGCCAGGGCGAAGTTGTGCAGCGCCTCGCCGCCGAACAGCAGCATCGACAGCACCATGATCTGGGTGGACAGGTGGGTGATGATGGTGCGGCTGAAAGTCTGGGTAATGGCCGTGTCGATCAGGTCGGGGATGGTGGCCTTGCGCATCTTGCGGATGTTTTCGCGGATACGGTCGAACACCACCACGGACTCGTTGACCGAGTAGCCCAGCACGGCCAGCACGCCAGCGAGAACCGTGAGGGTAAATTCCCACTGGAAAAATGCAAACACGCCCAGGATGATGACGATGTCGTGGGCGTTGGCGATGATGCCGGCCACCGCAAAGCGCCATTCAAAGCGCACCGCCAAGTAGAGCATGATGCCGACCGCCACCACAAACAGCGCCAGTGCGCCGCTGTCGTAGAGTTCTTTGCCGACTTGCGGGCCGACAAAATCGACTTTTTTCAGCGTGACATCCGGCGTTTGCGTCTTGAGCGTTGCCATGACCCGGTTGCTGTCCTGCGCGGCGCTGGTGGTTTTGCCGACGGGCAGACGGATCAGCACATCTTTGGAGGTACCGAAGTTTTGCACGGTAACTTCCTTGAACCCGGCGCTGTGCAGCGAGGTGCGGATTTTGTCGAGCTGCGCGGGCTGGCTGTATTCGACTTCCATCACCGTGCCGCCGGTAAAGTCCACGCCCAGATTCAAGCCTTGCGCCCATAGCGCCCATACCGAAAAAAAGAAGGTGGCGAGCGAGATGCTGGTGGTGAGTTTCCCGTAACGCATGAACGGGATGACGCGATCTACATCAAAAAAACGAATCATCGTGCTGTCCTTAAATGGAAACGCCAGCCAGCCGCGCTTTGCGGCCATAGTGGAGGTTGGTCATGGCGCGCGAGATCGTCACCGCGCTGAACATGGAAGTCAAAATACCCAGACACAGCACCACGGCAAAGCCGCGCACCGGGCCAGAACCCAGCCAGAACAAGGCAACACCGGCAATCAGCGTGGTTAGATTGGAGTCTAAAATGGTGCTCCAGGCGCGGTCGTAGCCACTATAAATGGCGGCTTGCGGGGTCGCGCCGTTGCGCAGTTCTTCGCGGATGCGTTCGTTGATCAGCACGTTGGCATCAATCGCCATACCCAGCGTCAGCGCAATGGCGGCCATGCCGGGCAGGGTGAGCGTGGCCTGCATGATGGACAACAGGGCGATCAGGAAGAAGCCGTTAACGGCCAGCGAAACCGAGGCGATCAGGCCGAACATGCGGTAATAAAACACCATGAATACCACCACGGCGAAAAAGCCCCAGATGTTGGAATGGAAGCCTTTTTCGATATTTTCTTTGCCCATGGAAGGGCCGACGGTGCGTTCTTCGACGATGGTCATGGGCGCGGCCAGTGCGCCCGCACGCAGCAGCAGCGCCACGTCCGAGGCTTCTTGCGGCGAATCCATGCCGGTAATCTGCACGCGCCCGCCGCCGATTTCTTCCTGGATGGTGGGCGCGGTAATGATTTCGACCTGTTTTTGTTCGATCAGCAAAATGGCCATGCGCCTGCCGACGTTCTCGCGTGTGATGTCCTTGAAGATGCGAGCGCCCTTGCCGTCCAGGTTGACGTGTACGGCGGGGCGGTTGGTCTGCTGGTCAAAGCCGGGTGAGGCATCGGTGATGGAATCGCCGGTCAGCACCACATCTTTTTTGACCAGGATCGGTGTGCCGTCGCGGCTTTTGTAGAGTTCGTCGCCAAACGGAATCTGGCCTGCTGCGGCAGCGCCCGCATCGGCTTCTTCATCCACCAGGCGGATTTCCAGGGTAGCGGTGCGCCCCAGAATGTCCTTGGCCTTGGCGGTGTCCTGCACGCCCGGCAGTTGCACCACCACGCGATCTGCGCCCTGTTGCTGGATGATGGGTTCGGCTACGCCCAGCTCGTTGACGCGGTTGCTCAAGGTCTGGATGTTTTGCTTGACGGCAAATTCCTGAATGCGTTTTTCGGCTTCGGGTTTAAGCGTGGCGGTGAGGGTAAATTCGTCCGCGCCGTCGGTGCCAACCAGGTTGAGGTCGGCGGTAATGCCGTTGATTTTCTCAATGGCGGCATCGCGCTGGTCGCGGGTGGCAAACTGGACTACGACGCTTTTGCCTTCGCGGGCGATGCGGCCATAGCGGATTTTTTCGCTGCGCAGTTCGGTGCGGATGTCGCCCTGATAGCGGATGGCGGCTTTTTCCAGCGCCGCATCCATGTCCACCTGCAACAGAAAATGCACCCCGCCGCGCAAGTCCAGCCCCAGATACATGGGCTTGGCACCAATCGCCGACAGCCAGCCTGGCGAAGCCGACAATAAATTCAATGCAACCGTATTGCGCTCGCCCAGTGCCGTTTGCAGCGCGTCCTTGGCCTTGAGTTGCACGTCGGTGCTGGCAAAACGCATTTTCACGCTGTTGCCGTCAATGAACGCGCTGTCGGCTTTCAGCCCGGCAGCCTGAAGCGCGGCATCCGCCTGTTTCAGCAACGTAGCATCGGCCTTGGTGGTGGATTTGAGCGGCGAAATCTGTACCGCCGGCACCTCGCCAAAGAAGTTTGGCAGCGTGTAGAGAAACGCCGCAACCAGCGTGATGCTGATGAAAATGTATTTCCAGAGTGGGAAGCGGTTCATTTTTTGGCTAGGGGCTAGGGGCTAGGGGCAGGGGCTAGGGGCTAGGGGCTAGGGGGCTGGGTTATTTAATCGTGCGGCGATAGCCGCTCATTCCCTAGCCCCTAACCCCCGATTTTCAAAGACCTTTGATGGTTCCTTTAGGCAACAAAGTCTGCACGGCAGATTTCTGCACATGGGTGACGACGCCATCGGCAATTTCCAGCGAAACATATTGGTCGCCGACTTTGGTGATCTTGCCGACCTGGCCGGAAGCGGTGACGACTTCCTCACCTTTTTGCAGGGCTTCCATCATTTTCTTCTGCTCTTTGCCGCGCTTCATTTGCGGGCGGATGAGCATGAAGTAGAACAGGATAAAAATAATGATCAGCGGCAACATGCTGGTCAACATGTCGGGTTGCTGGGCAGGGGCGGCGTGGGCGGCGGTGGACAGGGCAAAAAGGCCGAGGGCGGAATAAATATGGGTGTTCATGTTGTATGGGTTCTCCTGAAAAAGCCCGGGCATTTTAACCCGGATGTTTCATAAATTCGCATGATGATCGCGCAGGACTTTGATTGATAGGGAAGTTTTGAGAAGGAGCGGCGTAATGGTTCATACGCCCGACTGAGCGTGGTTGTTGCCGATTTATCGGCTTTAGTGCATGAATGTTGCTGCTTTAGCAGCTTTATAGTCATGGCCTCCCCCTTGCGGGGACAACCACGGCCTGCCCCTTGCGGGTGGAACAAAATTTCCATACGAAACAAAAGATCAGCGAGGGCATGCGAATTTATGAAACATCCGGGCTACTAACCGCGTTTATTCCTGAGGCGCGGAAACGGGTAGCCTGAACAGCGCCGCGACTTGCCCGGCCGGGCGTTTGCCCAAGGGTTTGGTGCTGGCGTGGACACTGGCATTCGGGTTCACCGGAACCGGGCGCGCAATCGGCGGCGCGGCGGCAGGCGCGGGCGGACGATAATCCGGCACCTGGGCTGCGCCCGGCGAATAGCCCGGCACCAATATTTGGGTAATGGTTTTCCCGATGAGTTTTTCGATGTCCTTGAGGTAACGCGCTTCGTCTTCGGTCATCAGCGAAATGGCTTCACCGCTGGCACCGGCACGGCCTGTGCGACCGATGCGATGCACGTAGTCTTCGGCGTTGTGCGGCAGGTCAAAGTTGATGACATACGGCAACGCAGAAATATCCAGCCCGCGTGCCGCCACATCGGTGGCCACCAGTA
>JAYUCZ010000150.1:0-20871 GCA_043740065.1 Thiobacillaceae bacterium
CGCGGCGAACTCGCGATCGATGTGTTCAAGTTAAGCCGTTCCTTACTCAAACGCATGACGATCTTGTTCGCCTATTTGCAGTCGCAAAACTCCTCATGAGGAACCCGCCGTTCCTTGTCCGGGTAACGCAAGCTCTGGTTCGTACCAAGTACCCGAAGGGATTCGAGATGCTACTTGAGCGTGAGATAACTGAGGTCAAGGCAGGCATGGGGGCTATTGCTAAGGCAAGCGAACAACGTATTCGTGAAGCCGAAGCCAGTGCGGCCCAACCCATCATTCCGCCGGACGCTGCGCGATGAAGCCGCGCAGCGCCGGTGAATTCAAACGTTAGGGAGAAACACTATGCTTAAACGCGCACTCTTGCTTTCTTTCCTATTGGCCTGTGCTACCACGGGCAGAGCCGAAAAAATCGAGTTCGAAATTTACGCCATAGATGAGGCCAACAAGCCGGCGCTTATCACAAAGGGGGGCAAAGAATACGGGGATGCCGATCTGGAAATTGAAGAGCGAAACTCTCGGGGCGAAATTCACTGGTCAAAATCGCTTGAGCTTGAAGGTGGCTTTTCCGTTGGCGCCAGCATTTATCGTGAGACGGAAGTTACTGGCTTTGGCCTCTGGGCGAAGCACAGTCCGTGTGGCTTCAGTTGGGAGTGGTTTAACGCAACTGCGTCTGGGCGCTTCAAGAAACTGCAAGAAGCTGGGCAGTTGTCTGTGACATATCGCGATGTTGGTCCGATGAAAGAGATTTCAGAGATCGTATTCGACTCTGACGTTTCGTTGCGTCTCAACGAGTCTCAAGACATTCACCGGAAGACACATCGCATTCTCGTCAAAAAAGGAAGCGTACTGAAGTTTCCCCCTAACAACTCGCTCCACCGGACCCGCGCAAGCGGCGCTGCGCTTGCTTGCGCGGGCCGGTGAGCTTGAACGTTAGGGGTCGCCATGAGTGCCAAGAACCTGATCGAAGACGCTAAGGTGCTGTGGGAATCCGAGCGCAAGGGAAGTGCATTTGCGCTGATTCTCATAGCGTTTGCTGCCACCGCTCGACTCCGCTATCCGAGACCAATGCTCGACTCTGAATCCTTCAAGCGGTTTATTCGAGATGGCCTTCCAACAATTCTTGGAACAGCAGACACTGCAGTTTCCCTACTGTTTAAAGGCAAAAGGGTGCCTATTGAACAAACAGCTCCGGGGTCAGGTCTTGCAATGCAACATTTCCCACTTCCAAATCCTCATAGCCTGCTACGGTTTTTTTGACACAAATCGTGTAATTCAAAGCCTTGTCCCTGGAGCGAAACTAAATCCCCAAAGTCGCCATCACCGGCGCGTGATCCGAAAGCAAAATAGGGGTCAGCTTCGCCCATGTTTTTCGAAACTGTAATTTGCTGCACGCACGGATTAACCAAAGGGGTCAGCTTCGCAATATTTTTTCGCTCAATCATTTTTCTCATCCTCTCCTGTTCAAGAGTGATAAAGGGTAGCGTCCCCTTTATTGCCTTGGGCTGGATGGTGAGCGGCACGCGCCATGTGGCAATGGATGTGGACAGGACGGGCCGCGCCCTGCTGCAGTGGCTGGACGGCAGCCGCGACCGGACGGCGCTGATCGAAATAATGCAAACACATCTGGCTGAATCTGCAATCGTCTTGCCGCACGACCCGCTGGCGGCACGTATCGATCAGCAACTCTGGCAGTGGGTGCGGCAGGGTTTATGCGTGGCGGATGATTAATCCAGCAGCATTTATCCGTGAGTGTAATCCGCTGACTGGCCGTACAACTGCACCCCAAACCCCTCCCGCGCCCATTCACCTTGTAGCCGCCAGCCGACGCTTGCGGCCAGCTCGCTGAATTCGTCGCAGCGAAATTTGTAGGAGTTTTCGGTGTGCAGCGTTTCGCCAAGGGCGAAATCAATGCGCTGGCCAGATACGCTAACGGTTTGCTCGGCGAGGCTGACGAGATGCATTTCGATGCGGCCTTCCACCGGGCTGTAAAAGGCGTAATGACTGAAGCGCGCCAACTCGAAATCAGCGTCGAGTTCGCGGTTTAAGCGCGTGAGCAGGTTGAGGTTGAAGGCGGCGGTGATGCCTGCCGCATCGTTGTAGGCGCGATGCAGCGCTGCCGGGTCTTTTTTAAGGTCGAAGCCGATCAACAGCTGGCCACCTGCCCCGGCCAGCTGGCGCAGGCGCGCGAGCAGGGCAGCCGCATCCGCAGGCGCAAAGTTGCCGATGCTGGAGCCGGGGTAGTAGACCAGGCGGCGACCCGGCGCGAAATGCGGCTCGGCGGCGTCGAGTGTCCGCAAAAAATCCATGCCGAGCGCGGTCACGTCGAGGCCGGGATAATCTTGCGCGAGCGCTGCGGCGGCGGCGGCGAGCGGCTCGCCCGCGATGTCGATGACAACGAGCTGGCGCGGTTGCAGCGCGTCGATCAGGGCGCGCACTTTAACGCAGTCGCCTGCGCCCGGCTCGACGATGCAATCGACCGTGCCGCTCGCCGCCACAATGTCTGGCAGACAAGCCGCCATCAATGCCTGCTCGGTGCGGCACAGCGCATATTCAGGCTGCGCGCAGATGGCTTCAAACAAGCGACAGCCCGCTTCGTCGTAAAAGTATTTCGGCGGGATGGATTTTGGATTGCACGCCAATCCGGCCAGCACATCGGCGCGCAGGTCGTCGTGCGCAGCAGGAAAATCCAGGTAGCGAAAGCCCACTCAGGCCGTGACCGTGACGTGGGTTCCGGCATACAGCGCGCCGATTTCAGCGGCCTCGCCGAAGCCATGCTGATGAAAAACAGCCAGCACCGCGTCGCGCGCAGCGGGCGCGCAGCTCACCAGCAGGCCACCGCTGGTTTGCGGATCACAGAGCAGCGCCTGTTGCCAGTCGGCGATGTTGTCGAGGCTGACTTCGGCGCCGTAGCTCGCCCAGTTGCGCTGGCTGGCGCCGGTGATATTGCCGCTCTGCGCCAGCTCGGCCACGCCCGGCAGCAACGGCAGATTGGCCATATCGATGCGCGCGGCGAGTTTGGAAGCACGGGTGATTTCAAGCAAATGACCCGCGAGGCCAAAGCCGGTGATGTCGGTGAGCGCGTGAACGCCATCGATGGCGGCGAGATCAGGCCCGGCGGTGTTGAGCTGGGTGGTGGCGGCGATCATGGCGCGATATTGCGCATCGCTCAACGCGCCTTTTTTCAGCGCGGCGCTGTAAATGCCCACGCCGAGCGGTTTGCCGAGGATGAGCACGTCGCCCGCTTCGCCCCCGGCGTTTTTCTTGACACGCTTCGGATTCACCACGCCGATGCCGACCAGGCCGTAAATCGGTTCCGGCGCGTCGATGGAGTGCCCGCCCGCGATGGGAATGCCCGCTGCTTTGCACACCGCTTCGCCGCCCGCGAGAATCTGCCGGATCACATCGTTGGGCAGTTTGCCAATCGGCATCCCGACGATGGCCAGCGCAAACAGCGGCTTGCCACCCATGGCGTACACATCCGACAGCGCGTTGGTGGCAGCGATGCGGCCAAACTCATACGGGTCGTCCACAATCGGCATGAAAAAATCGGTGGTGGCGACAATCGCCTGTTCGTCGTTTAACCGGTACACCGCCGCATCGTCGCCGTGCTCGATGCCGACCAGCAAGTCGGGATAGGCCGCTGCCAGATTCGAGGTGAACGGCGTGCCCGCCAGAATTTCGCGTAGCACCGAAGGCGCGATTTTGCAGCCGCAGCCGCCGCCGTGAGAGAACTGGGTGAGGCGAATGGGCTGGTCGGCTACTGGATGCTCGGGAGTGGGCGCGTTCATGGCATGTCCGGGCTAAAATTCGGGGAGGCAAACTATATAACATGAACTCCCCTTTTCCCGTCAGCGGCCACACGCCGCAACAGTTGATCGACCGTCTTGCTCAAGTCCGCGCCCAACTGCGCGCGCTGATCGACTGCCTGCCCGCCGATGGCTGGATGGGCCCCTTTGCCGAGCATCTCAATCCGCCGCTGTGGGAGTTCGGCCATATCGTCTGGTTTGCCGAACGCTGGTGTCTGCGCACCCAGCCCGACGGCAGCCTGGCACCCAGCCTGCTGACCCATGCGGATGCGCTGTACGACTCGTCCGCCGTGCCGCACGGCAGCCGCTGGAGCTTGCCGCTGTTGCAACCCGCCGAAGTGGACGACTACGCCGCGCAGGTGACGGCGGCGATTGCCGCGCGCCTGCGTGGCGACTGCGACAACGCGCTGGCGTATTTTGCCGAGTTGAGTGTGTTGCACGAACTGATGCACATCGAAGTCTGGTGGATGGCGTTTCAAAATCTGGGCTACGCGTCGCCGTCGTTGCCGCAACCCGCCACCGCACTGCCCGAAACAGCAGCGCGTTTGTCGTTCGCGGCAAGCGACCTGGTGCTGGGCGCACAAGCGAACGCTTGTTTTATTTTCGACAACGAAAAATGGCAGCACACCGTGCGCGTACACGCGTTTGAAATCGACGCAGCACCAGTCTCCGAAACCCGCTTCGCTGCGTTTATCGAAGCGGGCGGCTATCAGAACCAAATGCTGTGGAGCGAAGCAGGCTGGCGCTGGCGCACTGCAAGCAGCGCGGATCACCCGATCTACTGGCGCAAACACGACGGCGACTGGCAAGTGCGCCGCTACGCAAACTGGTCGGCGCTATCGGCGCACATCCCGATGCTGCACCTCAACCGCTTCGAAGCTGAAGCCTGCGCCGCCTGGCTCGGCCGCCGCCTGCCCGGCGCCGCACAATGGCAATGCGCCACCACGCGCCCCGCGTTTTTATGGGGACAATGTTGGGAGTGGACGCGCGACGCCTTCGCCCCCTACCCCGGCTTCGCACCTGACCCGTATCAGGATTATTCGCAACCCTGGTTTCACAACCACACCGAACTGCGCGGCGGCAGCGCGGTGACGGATGCGGCACTCAAACGAGTCGGATTCCGCAATTTTTACTTGCCGCACAGGCGCGATCCATTTGCGGGATTCCGCACGGTTGATGATTCGGCGGGGTGAGCGATGCGCTTGGTTGGCGGGCTTGGCAGCTCAATCTACGCGGACTGGCCTTCAATCATGGCAGGATATATTCATGCGGGCGTCTCACATACCGGCGACAACCCCAATGCAGCCACGCGTTTAATCAATCGCTGGTCGAACAAGGCGCGGGGTCAGGTCTAGCTAAGTAGCATTGTTTTGTGTGATACGTCTTGGAGGCACCGTGGCCTTTAGCCGGTTGCCATCAAAATAGGGGTCAGCTTCGCCCATGTTTTTCGAAACTGTAATTTGCTGCACGCACGATCGTGCTGCCCCAATGCAAAGCGTATTCATGCCATTTGAGCTTTGATCTTGCACAGTTCAGGTTTGGGGAAATGTTTGACGCACATCGTCCGGAATATGGGTGGCGGCCTCGCCGATGAGTTCCAGGTTACGTACTGTTGCGTCGTAGTTGAGACCACTGGCGATGAATTGTTGTTGATCAAGTCCATCCGTATAAGCGACCACTTTCTCAGCGAAGCCAGATCATGTCATCCAGATAGAAGCGCCATTCGCGCGCTGCTGGTTCAGACATGTAGCGCTTCTTTTTCAATGAAAGGGCGCAACTCGCGGCGCAGGGCTTTTTGGGTGACCAGATCAACCGGGTGGCCGAGCAGGTCTTCCAGGTAGAACATCACGCCGAAGTAGCGTTCCGATGTGGCTGGCCCGTTAAAGGAAACGAGAATATCGACATCGCTATCCTCTCTGGCCGCATTGCGTGCAGTGGAGCCAAACAGCGCCAAGTCTGCAACACCAAAACGCTGCATGAGCAGGGTTTTGTGGTCTGACAGCAATTGCAGGGTTTGGGCGCGGTTCATGTCTGCGGTTCGGTTCGGGGATGTGTTTGATTATATGGTTATTTTCGTTTGTCCATAACTGGCCATTTTCAGCAAATCCTTGGCAACGATATGTTTTGCACTGTTCCGTCGCCTCCATCGTTTCTTGTTGTCTGCGGCATCGTAATCTACCCCCCCGAAGTCAATCACAAGATAAAGGGTAGCGTCCCTTTTATCGTTGCAACAACAAGAACGCTGGACAGGTGTTGGGCTTGGCAGCCCAAGTCGCAGGCTGAAAAAGTGTTACAAGTTTCCAGCCTCCTTTTGGTGGCGCACGGCCAAAATGGTGACGGTCTCACCATCGTAGCGATACCGCGCCACATAACCGCTGTCGCCAAAGTCGATTACCAATTCCCTGTACTCGGGCGGCATATGCTCAATAAGTCGACCTGTTTGTGGTTGAAGGCTGAGTATCTTTACAGATTGCCTGATCGCTTCGGAAGCTCTTTTGACTGCGAGCGGATTTTTTGGCCGCAGGAATTCCCGCAACCGTTGCAGGTCGCGGATTGCGCCGGGCGCGTAGATTACTCGTGGCATACAGGCGCGGGCAATTCGTTTTCAGAACCCCAACTGGCAAGCCACGCATCGACTTCTTCGGCGGTCGCGTGCAGCCCCGTTTCCTGACATTCCTCCCACGCCTTGACGGTAGCCTGGCGCAAGGCATCGCGTTTTTCCTCGTGCTCAACGTATTGGCTGATGGCCTCGCGCATGATCCAATGTGCCGAACGATGACGGGCTTCGGCCAGCTTTTCAAGGCGGGCGCGCGTGTCTGCATCAAGTTTTACAGAGATGGTTTTGGCTGCGGCGATAGCTGGCATAACGCTCTCCTAGTGTTGGTGTTAACTGGTGTTACCTTAACACGACTTGGCATTTCTACCCAACGGACATGGCGATCCGCGCTGCATAGCCCGTAGTCCGTAGGGTGCAATAAGCAACGCGCATTGCACCAAAGCAGACGAAGCCAAAACATTCGGTGCAATGCCCGCAGGTTTTGCACCCTACGCTTGCTGGCGCATAGCCCGTATCCAAAAGAATATTCCCCCTCCCTTGAGGGGAGGGGGTTAGGGGGAGGGTGAAGATGGTTGGTCTGGTGAGGTGATTGCTTTGCGTGGTGTTTTCACCCTCTCCCCCAGCCCTCCACCCGCAAGGAGTACGCCGGTGGGTGCCCCGCTGCTACGCAGCGACCCTTCCGCAGCCCCCTCAAGGGGGAGGGAGTTATTTTGTGGTGTGTTGAGTCGTGCTGAAATGTTGCGGTCATAGGTGCGCCACGAAATCCAATGGAAAGCGCCGACCGGACAAATAATCCTGCACGCAGCGCATGACCAGCGGGCTGCGATGGCGGATGGGGCTGTTGGCGATTTCATCTGGGGTCAGCCACACGGCGCGGACGATGCCATCGTCCAGTGTGTATTCAGGATCAAAGCCCGTCACTTTGCAGACATAGGCGAAGCGTAGATAGGTAATGTCGCGCACGGGATTGCTGGTGGTATAGCTGCCCAGTAGTGCGACTGGCTCAACGTGATGGGCGGTTTCTTCCAGCGCCTCGCGCACCACGGCTTGCAACAGGGTTTCGTCGCGCTCCCAATGACCGGCGGGCTGGTTCAGGCGCATGCCTTCGGAGGTTTCTTCTTCGACCAGTAGAAACTTGCCGTCCTGCCAGGCGATGGCGGCGACTACAACGTGGGGGAGCCAGACAGATTCGTTCATGCTGGATGAACCTTCAGCCTAAAAACTCCATTGTGGGAGCGCCGCCCCGGCGCGATGGGAACGGTATTCGCGCCGGGGCGGCGCTCCCACAGGTGTGCGCATCCAATTGACAATCTCGCCATGAGCAATCCCGGTTCATGCCGCGAGCTCTTTCCATTCGCCGGGCTGCAAGTCGTTCAGTTCCCAGTTGCCGATCGAGCGGCGGATCAGTCGTAAGGTTGGCAACCCAACCTTGGCGGTCATGCGCCTGACCTGGCGGTTTTTGCCTTCGGCAATAATGATTTCCAGCCAGCTGGTGGGAATGCTCTGGCGTTCACGAATGGGCGGGTTGCGCGGCCATATTCCGGGCGGTTCTTTCATTACGCGGACTTTGGCGGGGCGGGTGGTGAAGTCATCCAGGGTGATGCCGTTTCTGAGTTGCGTTAAGGCCGCCACGTCGGGCACGCCTTCCACTTGCACCCAGTAGGTTTTGGGCAATTTATGCGCGGGATCGGCGATGCGTTTTTGCAGCGCGCCATCATCGGTTAAAATCAGCAGTCCTTCGCTGTCTGCATCCAGTCGCCCGGCAGCATAAACGCCGGGGATGGCGATGAAATCCTTCAAGCCTTGCCAGCGCCCCTCGGGGGTGAACTGGCTGAGTACGCCGTAGGGTTTGTTGAACAACACGATTTTTGGCATGACTTTTGCTCTCAAAACAACTCTCAACCCGAATTTTAACTGACACCATGACTACTCAACACATCCAGATTCCCGCCCACGGCCAAAAGATCACCGTTAACGCCGATAACACCCTCAATGTGCCGGATAGGCCGATCATTCCGTTTATCGAGGGCGACGGCACCGGCGTGGACATTACCCCGGTGATGCGCCGCGTGGTGGATGCCGCTGTCGCCAAAGCCTACGGCGGCAAAAAGCAGATCGCCTGGATGGAAGTGTATGCCGGTGAAAAGTCGCTCAAGGTCTATGGCGCAGACCAATGGCTGCCGGAAGAAACCGTGCAGGCAGTGAAGGACTACATTATTTCCATTAAAGGCCCGCTGACCACGCCGACTTCCGGCGGCATTCGTTCGCTGAACGTGGCGCTGCGCCAGATGCTGGACTTGTATGTGTGCTTGCGCCCGGTGCGTTATTTCAAAGGCGTGCCTTCGCCGGTTAAAGCGCCAGAAAAAGTCGATATGGTGATTTTTCGTGAGAACACCGAAGACATCTACGCGGGCGTGGAGTGGGAAGCGGGTTCCGCCGAAGTCAAAAAAGTCATCGCGTTTTTGCAAAAAGAAATGGGCGTGAATAAAATCCGCTTCCCGGAAACCTCCGCCATCGGCATCAAACCCGTGTCCATCGAAGGCTCCGAGCGCCTGATTCGCGCCGCGATTCAATATGCCATCGACAACCAGCGCAAGTCCGTGACCCTGGTACACAAGGGCAACATCATGAAGTTCACCGAGGGTGGCTTCAAAAAGTGGGGCTACGAACTGGCCGCCCGTGAGTTTGGTGCCAAGCTGATTGGCGAAGGCCCGTGGATGGAACTTCCCGGAAAAGATGGGAGCAGCGGCATCGTGATTAAAGACGTGATCGCCGATGCCTTCCTCCAGCAAATTCTGTTGCGCCCGGCTGAGTACGACGTGGTTGCCACGCTCAATCTCAACGGCGATTACATCTCCGACGCACTGGCTGCCGAAGTCGGTGGCATTGGTATCGCGCCCGGCGCGAACCTGTCCGACACCGTGGCGATGTTTGAAGCCACCCACGGCACCGCGCCCAAGTACGCAGGCAAGGACTACGTCAATCCCGGCTCAATCATTCTTTCAGCCGAAATGATGCTGCGCCACCTGGGTTGGCTGGAAGCCGCCGACCTCATCATCAAGGGCATGGACGGCGCGATAGCCGCCAAGACCGTAACTTACGACTTCGCACGTTTGATGGATGGCGCGACGGAAATCAAGTGCTCGGCGTTTGGCGAGGTGATGATTGCCAATATGTAAGGGTATTTTCAACCAGGCATAAAAAACCCCGCTTACGCGGGGTTTAATATTTGGGCGGCTGGAAAATCAGGCAGCCTGAATATTTGAAGCCTGTTTGCCTTTGGGGCCCTGGGTCACTTCAAATGACACTTTCTGGCCTTCTGCCAGGGTTTTGAAGCCGCCCATTTCAATGGCAGAAAAATGCGCGAACAAATCTTCGCCGCCGTCATCTGGGGTGATAAAACCGAAACCCTTGGAATCGCTGAACCACTTAACCGTACCTGTTGCCATGTTGCACATCCTCCACTAGGTGAAACCAACGCCGCACACACGATGCGGCAAATCTTTGTTGTGTGATTGCAAGCCGGAAAGCATTGAATCTACAACCCTACACACCCTTTAAAACAGGGGCTTAACGGCTTTTTACCCCGATTCATTGGGTTTGACAAGGGTTTACATTTTTGCGCTGCATTTTTTTTGGATTAAACCGGAATTTGGTTTGCAAAATGGCGCTCAATGGCACCCTTTGTTTCGCACTACAATGCGGCCATGAAATTGCGCTGGGATTTATTCTGTTCTGTCGTCGATAACTATGGCGATATTGGCATTTGCTGGCGCATCGCGCGTGCGCTGACCACGGAGCATGGTCAGCAGGTCAGGCTATGGGTGGATGACCTGGAGAGTTTTCATCGCATCTGGCCGGATATTTCGCCGGGACTGGCAATCCAGCATTGCGAAGGCGTAGAGGTTCGTCGCTGGACTAACGACATGCCAACTATCCGGCCTGCTGATGTGGTGGTGGAAGCGTTTGCCTGCCGCGCACCAGCATCATTTTTGCGTGCCATGGAGGCATGCACGCCTAAGCCCGTCTGGATCAACCTGGAGTATTTCAGCGCAGAGGACTGGGTGCCGGGCTGTCATGCGCTGGGCTCGTTGCATCCCCGGCTTTCCCTGACCCAGTATTTTTTTATCCCGGGGCTTGGTCAGGGCACAGGAGGTGTGCCGGGTGGGCGCAAGGAACTGGCCGTACTGGAGAATTTTCAGAATGACAGCCAAGCGGTGCGTGATTTCTGGGCCGGATTTCAACTGCCAGCTGACGGACATGGCGATTCGCCCCCTCAGAAGATGAAACCCAATTCAATTATTAAACCTTGGCGCGCCGTGTCCGTCCCCCCCCTTGCAGGGCGCGTTCCAGCTTGCACGCTGGAACCGTTCGACGGGCGCGGAGCATGCTCCGCGAATTCCCCGTCTCACCCCCGCCCTCCCCCAGAGGGAGAGGGGGACGCGGTTTCGCTTCGCGAGTTTCACGCGAACGATGCGCTGCATATTTCATTGTTTGCGTATGAGAACCCGGCGGTTGCCGGATTGATTGAGGCGTTGGCGCAAATCGGGCAAAGGACAGCGCTTCTGGTGCCAGAGGGTCGTGTATTAGCGCAGCTTGCGGCTTGCCTGGGGAGGGGGGCACTGGCTGCGGGAGACCGCCATGGACAGGGCAATCTTGATCTATGCGTGCTGCCGTTTATGCCGCAAAACGCCTATGACCGGCTGCTGTGGGCATCGGACATCAATTTCGTGCGCGGCGAAGACTCGTTTGTGCGGGCGCAACACGCGGGCAAGCCCATGGTCTGGCAGCCTTATGTTCAGGAAGACGGGGCGCACTGGCACAAGCTTGCGGCCTTCCTCAAGCACTACACGGCAGGACTTGATGCCGGGGCTGAGGCGGTATTGAGGGAGACCTGGCGGGTCTGGAATGCGGGAGAGTGCGCCCCGGAAATCTGGCAAGACTGGTTTAACCATTTGCCAGAATACCGGCGGCATGCCCGCGCGTGGGCAGATAAGCTGGCAGCCCAGCCTGGTCTTGAGGAGGCGCTGGTTAAATTCACGCTGGATAAAGTTCAGCCCGGTAAGTTATAATGCCATGATTTTTCAGGCGCTTAACCGCTCAATGACGGTTGTCATGCAAGCTTGTTTAGCGCCATTTTTAGTTTACAGGACATGCAATTATGAAAACCGCCCAGGAACTCCGCGCCGGTAACGTCGTGATGATCGGCGCTGATGCCATGGTGGTGCAGAAGGCCGAATACTGCAAGTCAGGCCGCAACTCCTCCGTGGTCAAAATGAAACTCAAAAACCTGTTGACCGGTAGCGGCACGGAAACCGTGTACAAGGCCGACGAAAAATTTGAAGTCGTCACGCTGGAGCGCAAGGAATGTACTTATTCTTATTTCGCTGATCCGGCCTATGTGTTCATGGATGCCGAGTACAACCAGTTTGAAGTCGATGGCGAGAACATGACCGATGCGCTGAAATATCTGGACGATGGTATGCCAGTGGAAGTGGTGTTCTTTAACGAACGCGCCATCTCGGTTGACCTGCCCACCACCCTGGTGCGCGAGGTGGAATATACCGAGCCCGCCGTGCGTGGCGATACCTCTGGCAAGGTGATGAAACCTGCCCGTATCAAGCCCACCGGTTTTGAACTCCCGGTCGCCGCATTTGTGGATATCGGCGACAAGATCGAGATCGACACCCGTACCGACGAATTCAAGCGCCGCGTTGCCTGATTTCTGTCCGTACCCTGCAAAAAGCCGCCTTCTGGCGGCGCTGCACCAAATGAAAAGCCGCCTTCTGGCGGCTTTTTGTATTTTCCGGGTCAGGCAATGTGGTCTAGAGTGAAAGCGGCAAGCTAACTCACACAGGAGATGAACATGGTCGATGTACGCGAAGAACTGAATAAACTCGAAGATTCTCTGCTTCAGCAGCGCGATGAGTTGCGCGTCAAGATGCATCTGGCAAAGGCGGATGCCAAAGACGAATGGGAAGCGCTGGAGCATAAGTGGGCAGAAGCGCAGGTGAAATTTACCCAGGTGCGGCAATCCGCCGGGGAAAGCATGGGTGAGATTGAAGCTGCTACAAGCCTGCTTGGCGAAGAAATCAAAAAGGGCTACGAGCGCATTCGCAAGTTGTTTTAATCCCAGATTATTCATTGTGAAATTCGGTTTGCTTCCCCCTTGATAAAGGGGGATTGAGGGGGATTTTGGCTTTACCAAAACAGGTTACGACCCTCAAATCCCCCCTAACCCCCCTTTATCAAGGGGGGAACACGCCGATATGCCCCGGATGGATAATCTCGGTTAATCCGTGTTTGCCACATTCATTTTTTCCAGCCGCTGACAGAGTGTGTCAATGATGCGCCGCGACAGCGGTGCGGAGTGGCTCATCAGTTGTTCCAGCATGGCGGGCGGCAACACTAGGGCAACGACCACGGTTTCGGCCTTGACGGTGGCGGTGCGCTTTTCTTTCAACAAATAAGCCATTTCGCCGAATAGCTGGCCTTCCCCCAATGTGCCCAATTTACGTTCCGTGCCCAGTTCGCGGTCGTCGCCGTCGAGTTTTTTGTAGGCTGCCGCTTCACCGGAATACAGAAAAAACGCTTCCTGGCTGTCTTCGCCTTCATTAATCAATATGTCACCCGCCTGGTAGGTGTGGCCGAATTTCTCCAGCAATCTGTTGGCGCGGCCAAATACAAAGCCTTCCAGCTTGCCTGCGCCTTCGCCGGAACCACCCAGGAATAATTTCTCCAGCGCTTCGACATCCACCCGGTTGGCAGCAAACAGACATTGCGCCCAAAGATAAAACACCACGCAAGCGAAGTAGGTGCCTATCAGTATGAACACGACACCGCCCAGTGCGCCATATAGCGACTGATAATTTTCCAGCTGGAAAAAGTATCCAAACAAGGCAAACAACGCCAACAGGCTGACGGACGAGAGCAAGGCAATCAGCGCGGCCAGTTTTGCCGGCGGATGGCTGATCGGGAGACGCCAATAGCCCAGAAACACCAGCAGCCAGACCGTCAGCAGCATGAAAGCAAAGTTGAGTGCCTTGAACAGCGTGGCCTGCATGCCGCCAATCAACTCAACCTGGGCGAAGAATCCCAGCACGACCTGAACCGCCCCGGCCAGCCCCAGCAGGCCAAAAGCAATCGGGATGATGATGAGCGGCAACAGCCACGAAACCACAAACGTGCGTTTGGCATCATCCGGAAAAATGATTTTGAAGGCGGACTGGATCGCATTGAGCAGCCCTCGCGAAGACAACAGCAGGGTCAGCAAGCCAACGCCGCCCGCAGCCAGTTGTGTCTGCTTGGGTAAAAATCCGATTGTGGTCAGCGATTCCAGTTGCAACTGGTTATACAGCGCCGCAAACAGCATGGTGGCAGGCACATAAGTTTCGGCCAGTTTGCCCAGCCATTGCATGCCATACGACAACAGCAGCAACACTGGCGTGGCGGCCAGCATGAAATAAAACGCGGTTGCCGCCGCATGATTTTGCAGACTGTTTTTCATGAACAGCCGCCAGGTGGTAAATGCCACCTGTATCAGCCAGTCGAGCGTGTCATTTTGGAGCAGGGCGGGGCGCTTCATCCGAGATTATCCATTGTGAAATTCGGTTTGCCTCCCCCTTGATAAAGGGGGATTGAGGGGGGATTTGAGGGGCATCACCTGTTTTGGAAAAGCTAAAATCCCCCTCAATCCCCCCCCTTTATCAAGGGGGGAACACGCCAATATGTCCCGAATGGATTATCTCGGTTCATGGTTGAAATTTACACTCAAACGTGCTGTCCGGCCACCCAGCCAGACGACCATGCCCACTGGAAGTTGTAGCCGCCCAACCAGCCGGTGACATCTACGGTTTCGCCAATAAAAAACAAGCCCGGCGTGGTATTGGATTGCATGGTTTTGGAAGACAGCGCACGGGTATCGACCCCGCCCAGCGTGACTTCGGCCTTGCCATAGCCCAACGTGCCGGAAGGCGACAGCGGCCAGGCGCTTAACAGTTGCGCAGCGTTTTCCAGCGTTTTTGCGGACAGTTCGGCGATGGGGCGGGCAATATCCTGCATCGCGCACCACTCCTGCGCAAAGCGTTTTGGCAGGGTTTCGGATAACAGCGCGGCTAAAGTGACATTGCGGCTGCGATGTTGCGCAAGCCAGTCTTGCGGGTCGTGCCAGTTCTCTGAGCCAGCCTTGGGTAATAAGTCGAGCGTGATGGGCTGTTTTTTTCCATTGGAATAGTCCTGCATTTGCCAGTAGCTGGAAATTTGCAGAATCGCCGGGCCGGATAAACCCCGATGGGTAATCAAGGCTTGCTCACGAAATTGCGGCGAGTTTTTCCCGCAATGGGTGATCGTTTCAAACGACAGTCCGGCCAACGGTTTTAGCGACTCCAGCACTTCGGGCGGCAGCGCCAGCGGCACCAGCGCGGGTTTTGGCGCGATGACGGGCAAGCCAAACTGCTCCGCCACCTTGTAGCCAAAAGGCGTAGCGCCCAGTGCCGGCGCAGCCAGACCACCCGTGGCGATCACCAGCGACTGGCAGCGGAACTCGCCTTCGCTGGTTTTTAAAACAAATCCGGATTTGTCTGCCTTGATGCTAATCACCTCGCAGGGCTGCGCCCACTGGACTTCGCCCTTGTCGCACTCGCTTTCCAGCAGGGCGATGATGTCCTTGGCGCTGCTGTCGCAAAACAACTGGCCGAGGGTTTTCTCGTGATAGGGAATGCGATACGACTCCACCAGTTTGATGAAATCATGCTGGCTGTACTGCGCCAGCGCCGAGCGGCAAAAATGCGGGTTTTGCGATAAAAAATTCGCCGGACTGACCTCGCGGTTGGTGAAATTGCAGCGCCCCCCGCCGGAAATTCGGATGCGTTCGCCAATTTTGGCCGCATGGTCGATCAGCAATACCCGCCTGCCGCGCTGGCCGGCCTGGGCGGCGCACATCATGCCGGCTGCGCCGGCACCGATAACAATTACGTCAAAGTTCATGCCGAATTGTCTTACGAAACCCGGTCAGAACAAACCATCCATCAAAGCCCACAGGCAAACACCGCCAGCTCGGTTAAAATTCAGCCGCCTTTTAAAAAGCAGAGCCGCGACTGGAGACGTTGCGAGCTGTGCAAAACAAACTCATGAAAATTACCGTGGCAGAACTGGTCGTTGAATTTATGCAACGGCTGGGTATAGAAACCATTTTTGGCATTCCTGGCGCGCACGTCCTGCCGATTTATGATCGCCTGTACGACTCGAATATCAACACCGTGCTGGCCAAGCACGAGCAGGGCGCGGCCTTTATGGCGGGCGGCTATGCGCGGGTTTCGGGGCACATCGGCGCGTGCATGGCGACGGCGGGGCCGGGGGCGACCAATCTCATTACCGGCGTAGCCAACGCCTATGCCGACAAACAACCGCTGCTTATCATTACCGGCGAAGCGCCGACCTATATTTTTGGCAAGGGCGGCCTGCAGGAAGGTTCAGGCGAGGGCGGCAGCATCGACCAGGTGGCGCTGTTTTCCAGCATTACGCGCTACGCCAAACGCGTCGAGCGCACCGACTATCTGGCGCACGTACTGGGTCAGGCCGCCTAAATTCTCCTCTCCAGCCATCCGGGGCCGGTGCTGCTGAGTTTTCCCTACAACATCCAGAAAGAAACCGTTGATGCCGGTTTGATCGAGCAGATTGCCATGCGTCAGAATGCCCGGATTGCCTCTGTCAACGCGATGCACATTGAACACCTGGCAGACCTGATTGCATCGGCGAGTGCGCCTGTGATCGTGTCCGGCTATGGCTGTTTGCGCGCCGGGGCGCAGGAAAATGTGGCCGAACTTTGCACGCTGATAAACATCCCGGTCGCCACCAGTTTGAAAGGCAAAGGCGTGATCGGCGACGGTGCGCCGCTATCGCTGGGCAGTCTGGGAGTGACTTCACACGGCCATGCCTACCGCTATATCGTCGAACATGCCGACCTGATTATTTTTCTGGGCGCGGGCTTTAACGAGCGCACCAGTTACCTGTGGGACCAGAACATCCTGCAAGGCAAGAAACTGGCGCAGATCGACCATGACGCAGCACAGCTGGAAAAAGTCTTCCATGCCGATGTCGCTGTTCACGCGGATTTGGATGACGCGCTGGAAGCCCTGATTGAGACGCTCAAGGCGCGTGGTGTTGCGCCGAAATCGTTGGCCGCGTTTCAGTCGCATGGTCAGCCGCAGCCGGACAAGATGCCCGTGCCGCATCCCGCTTTTCGTCTGGTGCAGGCATTCTTTGCCGGGCTGGAACAGGCGTTCCCCGACAACGCCCAAGTGTTCGACGACAACATCATCTTTGCGCAGAACTATTTCCGCGTGTCGGCGGGCAACCGCTATTACCCCAACTCCGGTATTTCATCGCTGGGGCATGCCATTCCCGCCGCCATAGGCGCGGCATTCTGGAATCGGCAGCAAAATTTGCCCACCCACACCCTGGCGGTGCTGGGCGATGGTGGCTTTCAGATGTGCGGTTTTGAACTGATGACGGCGGTGAATTACGCCATTCCGCTGACCGTGGTTGTGTTCAACAACGCCACCATGGGGCTGATCCGCAAAAATCAGACCCAGTCTTATCAAGGCCGATTTATCGACTGCGATTTTGCCAACCCGGACTTTGGCTTGCTGGCGCAATCCATGGGCGTTGCGCACAGCAGGATAGAAACCGAAGCGGATATCAAAAACTTGTTCGAGACCCAAGACCTGAAAAGCGGCATCCACCTCATCGAAATCGTCATCGACAAAAACGCCTTCCCCGATTATGTCTCTGGACGCTGAAGCCGCAGCGCTGGATGCCCAATTCCGGGAGGGGCTGTTCTGGGAAGCGCCAAGCGATCAAAACCTGATCGCATTCCAGGCCGCCAGCCGCGCAAGGGAGCTGGCCAGAACCGATGTGCGCCATCGTTTCATCGTGGTCATTCCGGTGGCGGATCGCCCGCAGCAACTGTCGGCCTGTCTGGATAGCCTGCACCAGCTTGGTTGTTTGTACGGGTATGGCGGCAAGCAACATCTGGTTTCGGTGCTGATTGCCGATGACAGCTTTGCGCCGGAAAACATTCGGCATCACCGGCAACTTGCGGCGCATTATGCCGCGCTGGGATTGGCAACGGAATATTTTGGACTGGAAGAGCAGGCGAGTTTGCGGGCTGAAATACCAGCAGAACGCCGCGCCGCGCTGGCTGGGGTATTAGGGGTGGGCGAGGGCGCACACAAAGGCGCATCAGCCATGCGCAACCTGGTTTATCTGCGGCTGGCAGCGCGGGTGGATGAGCATACCCTGTGCTACTTCATCGACAGCGACCAGACCTTTCAGGTGCGCATTCAAACATCAGAAGGCGAGCGTGATGTTTATGCCATCGACTATTTCTACCAGCTTGACCGCATTTTCAGCCACACAAACACCCTGGTGCTGACCGGCAAAGTCGTGGGCGATCCGCCGGTTTCGCCTGCCGTCATGGCGGCCAATTTTCTGGCCGATGTGCAGGGTTTTTTACAGCAGATTAGCCCGCTGCCGCCACAAGCGCCTTGCCAGTTTCATGCACCGCCCGCCACCGCTGACGAGGCGGCGTATCACGACATGGCCACGCTGTTTGGCTTTGCCGATCAGCGTGCGGCTTTTTCCTACGCCTGCCCATTGTGCGGGCAGCGCGGACAACACACCAACGCCGATGCGCTGGCGCATTTTGCCAGCCAGCTAAGCGGTTTCTTTTACGGCGAACACCCCACCCGCAAAAGCCGCTACCAGTACCAGGATGCGCTGGAAAGCCTGCAAGCAGCGCGAACCGTGTACACCGGAAACTATTGCTTCAAACCCGAAGCGCCAGGTTATTTTGCCCTGGGTTATTTCGTCCCGTTTGCAGGCCTCCGGCTGCGCATGGCCGGCCCCGTACTAGGCAGGATCATGAAGCGCGAACTGGGCAGCCGTTTTGCCTCCGCCAACCTGCCCATGCTGCACGCCCGCACCCTCAATGCAGGCGGTGCGCTGGAGTTTCGTCCCGGCATTGCGGTAACAGACGAGCGGGTGGATTTGTCCGGCGAACAGGAACGCCAGTTCTACGGCGATGTCATGCTCTTTTGCATCGAAAAACTGGTAGCCATGGGCTACCCGCAACAAACGCCAGAGCAAGACCAGATCACGGAAATCTACCAGACCACCCGGCAGGACATGGCCAACCTCTACGCTGAAAAACGCTCGCTGGTCATGGCGCGCCTGTCAGAACTGCAAACAGAAATATCCCGCGCACCCTTGCCGCAACCTGTCGCCATGCAGTTCCAGCACTTCATCGACAACATCACCCACAACTTCGGCAATGCCTCCCCAGGCTACGCGCTGATAGCGCAACGTGCCGAACAGCGAAAGGTGGAAATGATAGCGGCAATAGCGCACTACCTTGGGGATCGGGTGGCTTGGGAAGGGTGTGTTCAAGCTAGTTAAAGGAAACAGCGCGGGCTTGCGAGGAATGGTGGGGGTTTCGCGTCAATTTGCACCCCTTTCATCCGCCATCCGGTAGCCCATCGCCCGATATCCACTTTGGCGTTTTTCCCACATCCGCAGCAGCGCCGGATGACCGCTGTCCACAAAGTCGATGATGCGCACGTCAGTTTTGGTAGCGTGTTCGCGGTGCAGTCGGCCTGCGTATTGCTGCAAGGTCCCCTTCCACGAAATCGGCATTGCCAGCACCAAAGTATCGAGCGGGGGATGGTCGAATCCTTCACCAACCAGCTTGCCGGTCGCCAGCAGAACACGCGGCGCATCGGGCGGTAGCGCGCCCAGTTCCGCGATCAGGGTGGCGCGCTGCTTCTTGGCGATCCGTCCGTGCAGGACAAACAACGATGGAATCTTGCCGTCCAAGACAGTTTGGATGGCAGCGAGATGTTCGGTGCGTTCGGTCAGCACCAGCACCTTGCGACCCTGGCCGTAGGCGTTGATGACTTCGGCAGCAATGGCGTCGGTTCGGGCTTGGTCAATGGCAAGGTGCCGGAATACATCCTGAATCCCCGCCGCCTCAGGCAAATCAATCCGCGAATGCAATGTGCACGGCGTAACCGCCAGATCGTGCGGCGCACCCGTGGGCTTGGCAGCGGTGTGGCGGGTTGGCCCGCATTGCATGAAAATAATCGGCTGCTGGCCATCGCGTCGAATCGGTGTGGCAGTCAGGCCGAGCACATATTTGGCTTTGGCCTGCTTCAAAATCGCATCGAACGATGCCGCGCCGACGTGATGGCATTCGTCCACAATCACGTGACCGTAGTTTTCGACCAGCGAATTCACTTCACCCTGACGCGACAGCGATTGCATCACCGCGATGTCGATTTGGCCTGTCGGCTTGGCCTTGCCGCCACCGATGGTGCCGACCACACCTTTGCCGACACCCAAGAATGATTGCAAGCGCTCCTGCCATTGCTTGAGCAGTTCGGTTCGGTGCACCAGCACCAGCGTGTTTACACCACGGCGCGCAATCATTGCTGCGGCAGTCACCGTTTTGCCAAAGGCAGTCGGCGCACACAGGACACCGGCATCGTGATGCAGCATGGTGGCAACAGCAAATTCTTGATCCAGCCGTAACGTACCGGCAAATGCCACGTCCAGCGGCGACCCCACATATCGTTTATCGACCAGCTCGCAGTCAATTGCGTTGTCACGCAGCAGCGCCAGCGCGGCATCCAGGCAACCGCGCGGCAGTGCGATGTGATTGGGATGGTTTTCGGCGCAGCCGATTATACGAGGTTCATCCCACACTGAGAAACGCATCGCCTGCTTCTTGTAAAACTCCGGATTCTGGAAGGCCGCTAAACGAATCAACCGGTTGGCCAACGACTGCGGCAGTTGTGCCTTTTCGAAATAGATCAGGTTAGCCAGCGTCACCGTGAGCGACGTCGGCATCGACCCGACCAGCTTCATGCTGACGGATGCGGATCGTTTCCACGGTTCTTTTTGATCTTCCTCGTCAATGAACGTCACATCGAGTGGGTGCGCGTTGCCCGTCGCTCTAAGGATGGTGGGTTCGATGTCGTGTGCCGGCATGGTCAGGATGGAGGCCAGTAACGCCCACTGATCCGGATAAGGCCGCAAATCAGCATCCACAAACACGCTGCATCCGTTCTCACGCGGATGCTTCTGCAGCGGCAGCGCAATCAGATTGCCAAAACCGCCTTTGGGTATAGCATCCTGATTTGGGAACAAGCGATCGTAGGATTCGAGTTTGAGTTGGCGAGTCCGGGCGCAAGTGTGGCTAATGATCGCCGTACCGAGTCGGCGCGCATCCCGAGCAGATACGCTGCCGGAGAAGAAAACCCAGGCATGAGCACCGTTACCAGAACGTGATATTTCAAGGGCGACCGGAACGCCCAGTTCGTGACACGACTGATAGAACGCTTTGGCATCCTCGCGCCATTCCGCTTCATCGAAATCAGCGGCGAGGAAATGGCAAGTGTCGTCAGCCAACAGTGGATAGACACCAATAGTGCGTTTGCCAGCGAGATGCGC
>JAYUCZ010000151.1:0-1587 GCA_043740065.1 Thiobacillaceae bacterium
TAATTGACCAGACTGCCGCCGAGCGCCGCGACGAACAAGATACCCAACACAATCCACAGATTCAGCATGCCGGTCGCGCAATAGGCGCCACAGATAAACAGCAGCGGATTGCCGGGCAGAAAAAACAGCGGAATCAGCGCGGTCTCGCAGAACACGATGCCAAACAGCAACAAATAAATCCAGGTTCCGTATTGCGCGATCACGCTGCCCAGATAGCGATCAAAATGCAGCAGGATTTGCAGGAATTCCATGGTTGCCTCGCGGGTGAGCAGCAAAGTGTATCCCACTGCGTCGGGCAATGGCGGGCGCGCTTGGAGCCTGCCCGCAGAACGCGTATGCTTTTTGATCTCAACCCCTCGGAGGTGCGCCATGAAGAAAATGTTCTTTGCTGTGACTATGCTGTTATTCGCCCAGTCCAACTTTGCTGCCGTCGTCGGCAGGGATGTCGAATATCCGGCCGGCGACAAAATCATGAAAGGCTTTCTGGCGATGGACGACAGTGTGCGCGGCAAACGCGCCGGGATTCTGGTGGTGCCCGAGTGGTGGGGCGCCAACGACTATGCGCGGAAGCGTGCGCGCATGCTGGCGGCAGTAGGTTACGTGGCGCTGGTCGTGGACATGTATGGCGATGGAAAAATCGCGACCAATCCGAAAGAGGCGGGAGAACTGGCGGGCAGCATCAACAAGAATCCGCCGCTGGCGCTGGCGCGTTTTCAGGCGGCCGAGAAGTTTTTATCCAAACAAGCCCAGGTCAAAAAAGGCGAGCTGGCAGCGTTCGGCTATAGCTTTGGCGGCGGTGTCGTGTTGAATATGGCGCGCGCGGGCGAACCGCTGAAAGCCGTGGTCACCTATTACGGCATACTGGCCACCGATGTGGCGGTCAAGCCGGGTGCGATCAAGGCCAAACTGCGCATCTTTAACGGCGAGGCCGATCCCTTCGTGCCGCCGGAGCAAGTCCAGGCATTCAAGACCGAAATGGACAACGCCAAGGCGGATTACATGCTGGTGACGTATCCCGGCGTGAAGCACGCCTTCACTAACCGCGAAGCCGACAGTTATGCGACGCAATTCAACCTGCCGCTTAAATATGACAACGCAGCAGACAATGATTCGTGGACTCAGGCGCTGAGCTTTCTTAAAGCCATGCTGAAATGATGCATGACGGCTGCGACCACGATGGCCATACCCCGCAAGGCAGCGGCAGCAGTGTGGGGATTCCGCAAACCGGCGCGTTTGACCCGGAGGCGTTCGAGCGCGCGGTGAACGCGCTGTTGGTCGCCAGCGGCGTCGCGCCCGATTCGGTGCATACCGGACGCACTGCACAACGCGTACGCGAGTTGTGGCAAAAGCGCCTGCTCGGCGGCTATGCGATTACGCCCGCCGACGCGCTGGGCGAGGGTTTTGCCGACGCGCGCGCGGACATGGTGGTGGTGCGCGGCATTGCGGTGCATGGCGTGTGTCCGCATCATCTGGTGCCGTTTCGCGGGGTGGCGCACGTGGCCTACATTCCCGGCGGACGGCTGCACGGCTTTGGACGCATCGCGCGCATGGTCGATGCCATCGGCCATCGTTTCACTTATCAAGAAT
>JAYUCZ010000152.1:0-1586 GCA_043740065.1 Thiobacillaceae bacterium
ATTTCGTTTTTCAAAAAAAACAAGGACAAACCCCCCGAGACGCCTGCTGGGTCGTCATCTGAAGGCGAAGCGACGCAGATGCTGGATATGCCCTTGCCGGGCAATGGCGGGATTATCGTGGACGAGAGCAGTGGCGCGCCCGAGTCGTCGCTGGATGAGGCGGCGATTTTGTTTGCCAGCGACAAAGCCGATGCGGCCGAGACGCTATTGAAGTCCACGCTGGCGACGAATGATCCGCGCAACTGGCACATGTTATTTGACCTTTATCGCCTGCAAACGCGAGAAAAGGATTTTGAGAAGCTCGCGCTGGAGTATGCCCTGCGCTTCGAGACCTCTCCGCCGGTGTGGAAAGGCGCCAAAGCGGCGCGCGCAGCCGCCGTCGAGACCCAGGCCAGCAGCGTCTCCCTACCTACGCTATTAGACGCCAAGGCGTGCTCGAATTTGCGCACCGAGCTGGCGCTTGCCCCCCATAACGCCAGCATCCGGCTGGATTTTTCGCGTATCGAAATGGTGGACGAGGGCGGCGCCGGGCAGTGCGCGGAAATCCTGGCCAATTCGCAAAAAGTTAAACACAAGTTTCAAGTCAGCGGAGTAGACCGGCTCATTCAGTTATTGCAGGACCTCAACCGCGCTACGCATACGCGTTCGTCGCACTGGCTGCTATTGCTGGAGTTGTATCAACTGCTGGGCCGCAAGGACGAATTTGAAGATCTGGCGGTGAATTATGCGGTTCATTTCGAGGTTTCGCCCCCCTCTTGGATCGAGACAGCGGCGGCTGTAGTGGTGCAAGCACCTGATCCCGCGCCCGAAGCCAGCGATGATGCGCTGGTTTTAAGCGGTGAGATATCAAACAAAAACGAGGCTGCATTTGAACTGATGAAGATTTATGCAGCGGATCACGCAAACATTGTGCTGGACATGGCGCAAGTCACGCGCGTCGATTACGCCAGTGTCGGCACACTGATCGGGCTACTGATGCAATGGCTGGGCGAGGGCAAAAACATTACGCTGCGCGGGCACCATACGTTTATCCATGAATTGTTCCGTATTATGAACATCGATCAACTGGCCCAACTGCAGCCTGCAAAACTCGTATAAGGCGTCACCTGACCGGGAACCAATCGGCCCAGATCGCGCCCTATCTTCCGCTGTTCACTCCCCTACTCCCTCACAGATGGACCAATATCACGGCACTACCATTCTTTCTGTCCGCCGCGGTGCCGACGTCGCGCTGGGCGGAGACGGTCAGGTCACGCTCGGCAACATCGTCATCAAATCCACCGCGCGCAAGGTGCGACGGTTATATCAGGAAAAAGTCCTGGCCGGATTTGCGGGCGCCACCGCCGATGCCTTCACCTTGTTTGAGCGCTTTGAGTCCAAGCTGGAAAAGCACCAGGGCCATCTATTGCGCAGCGCAGTCGAGCTCGCAAAGGACTGGCGCACCGACCGCATGCTGCGGCGGCTCGAAGCCATGCTGGCGGTGGCGGACCATGAATACACGCTTATTCTCACGGGTAACGGCGATGTACTCGAACCCGAGCTCGGCATCGCCGCCATCGGCTCGGGCGGCGCATTCGCCCAATCCG
>JAYUCZ010000153.1:0-3970 GCA_043740065.1 Thiobacillaceae bacterium
GTTGAAACCAGCGCAATGCCCGGCTTGCCCGGGATGCAATCCGGCTTGGCCGGCTTTTCGGTGAAATGGGTGATGCGCATGTCGTCGTCCACCGTCATCACGCCGAAAGCGCTGGCTTCTTTCACCGGCACCTCGATGCTCCCCACCGTGAAATCGGCGCCGGTCTCGACGTGATGCAGCAGCATCTCCGAGTAATCCATGGTGTAGACATGATCGCCACCCAGCACCAGCACATATTCGGGATGGTGGCGCTGCATGATGTCGATGTTCTGGAACAGCGCATCGGCCGTGCCCTGGTACCACTCCTTCTTGGTGGTGCGCTGCTGTGCCGGGAGAATTTCCACGAACTCGCCGATTTCGGCGCGCATGAAGCCCCAGGCGCGTTGCAGGTGGCGTATCAGCGAATGCGACTTGTATTGGGTAAGTACGCCGATTTTACGGATGCCCGAGTTGACGCAGTTGGACAACGGAAAATCGATGATGCGGTATTTCCCGCCGATCGGCACTGCTGGCTTGGCGCGCCATGCGGTCAAGTCCTTTAAACGCGAACCCTCGCCGCCCGCCAACACCAGCGCCAGCGTCTTGCGTGTCAGTTCGGTCACTGATTTCGGTTCGGTGTAATAACGATAAAGCCGTGCCTGCTCGTCTTTCGAAATTGTCATGCCCCACTCCTGGTTGCCGCTGTTTTGGAATTGATGCGAAACGGTAAAACTACGCCATGCTTGGGTGCGCGCTGGCAATGGCGCCCTGCACACCCAGCCGGTTGCAGGTAATCAAAAAAATCGGCGTGCGCTCGACCACGCCGCGCATCCTGCCTTTGTCGGTGGCAGCGGCCATAAAACGCGGCGACTGCATGCGCGCCCGCAGATGCCCGGCCACCCCCCCCGCGATATACAGCCCGCCGCGCGGCTGAACCATCAGCGCCACATTGCCCACCCACGCGCCGTACAGATCGATGAACAAATCGAGCGCCGCTTCGGCGACAGCATTTCCCGCCTCAGCCGATGCCGCCAAGGCCGCCCCATCGAACGCTATATCTGGCAGTGCCTGGCCCTGCTCAACGCAGCTGAAACGATACAAATCATTCATCGCCGAACCCGACACCGCGCGCTCCCACGACACATGACCATATGCCGCATGCAGATGTTCCAGCAAACGCGTCTGCAGCGCGTTGGCCGGCGCAAAATCGATATGCCCACCCTCTGAAGCAAAGCTTTGATAGTGGCCGCTCGCATCGGCCAACATGAACGCCAGGCCCAGCCCGGTACCCGCGCCGGTGATGGCGCGCACGCCGCCCGGTTCGGCTGGTTGCGGATTAAGCGCGACCACATCCTGCGCTGTGAGTGTCGCCACGCCTGCGGCAGCGGCCTGAAAGTCATTGATGAAACGCACCTCGGCAATCCCCAATGCACGCTGCAACTCGACAGCATCAAGCGTCCATTGCAGGTTGGTCAGAGACGTGCGTTGGCCATGCAATGCCCCGGGCAAGGCCAACAACAACAGCTCAGGCGGGGCGGCTGAACGAGCATCGTCGACGAACTGCTTCAACAAGGCCTCGGCCGACACAAAGTCGGTACTGGCATACACTTTCTCGAAACGCAACTGCTCCCCTTGAGGTGCCGAGGCAACCCAGGCCAGCCAGCTTTTGGTTCCACCGATATCGCCCGCTATAAGCTCCATATCCAGAACTATAGGCCTGTGCCGGGATGGCTCATACGGCGGTAGTAATTGATCAACGCATTGGTCGACGCATCATGGCTACCCACCGGCGTATCCGCATGCAGTTCAGGCAGGATGCGGCTGGCCAATTGCTTGCCCAGTTCAACCCCCCATTGATCATAAGAATTCAGATTCCAGATCACGCCCTGCACAAAAATTTTGTGTTCATACAGTGCGACCAGCATCCCCAGCGCATGCGGCGTGAGCTTTTGCAGCAGGATCGCATTGCTCGGGTGGTTGCCGTCAAAGACTTTGTGCTGGATGAATTGGCCCGCTCGTGCCGCGCCCGATTCGCGCTGGGTCTCCTCGTGCGTGCGGCCACGCATTAGTGCCTCGGTTTGCGCCAGAAAGTTGGCGATCAGAATATCGTGGTGGCCTTCCAGTTCGGTGGGCGGCTCAATCGACACAATAAAATCAGCCGGTATCAACTTGGTGCCCTGATGCAGCATTTGATAAAACGCATGCTGACCATTGATGCCGGTCGCACCCCATATAATCGCGCCGGTTGCGTAGTCCACCACGTGTCCTTCGCGGTCCACCGACTTGCCGTTGCTTTCCATATCGGCCTGCTCCAGATAAGCCGGCAGGCTGCGCAGGTAATGGTCGTACGGCAGGATGGCCTGCGACTCCGCGCCGAAAAAATTGTTGTACCAGACCCCCAGCATGGCCAGGATCACCGGCATGTTTTGCGCTAGCGGCGCATGGCGGAAATGCGCATCCATTTCATGCGCACCTTCCAGCAGTTCGGCAAAACGTTCGGGCCCCACTGACAGCACGATCGACAACCCGATTGCCGACCACAGCGAATAACGTCCCCCCACCCAATCCCAGAATTCAAACATGTTGGCCGGGTCGATGCCAAAGGCCGCCACCGCTTCGCGGTTAGTGGAAACCGCCACGAAGTGATTCGCCACATGCGTTTCCGCCGGCGACTGCGCCAGAAACCAGTCGCGCGCATAGTGCGCATTGGTCATGGTTTCCTGCGTGGTAAAGGTTTTCGACGAGACAATAAAAAGCGTGGTCGCGGGATTCAACGCCTCCAGTGTTTCCTT
Source organism: Thiobacillaceae bacterium (assembly GCA_043740065.1). Lineage (GTDB taxonomy): Bacteria > Pseudomonadota > Gammaproteobacteria > Burkholderiales > Thiobacillaceae > UBA6918. The sequence continues at coordinate 2,772 of JAYUCZ010000153.1, forward strand.
TACATGCGCACCATCGACATTGGAAATGAAATGCAGCTTGAGGCGCGGATGGCGATAGGGTTTCAACGCCTGAACCACCATTTGCGGCCCCAGGTCCGAACCACCGATGCCGATATTCACCACATCAGTGATGCGCTCACCGGTATAACCACGCCATTGTCCGCTGCGAACCCGCTCGGCAAACGCCCCCATGCGCTCAATGACGGCATTCACTTTCGGCATCACATCCTCGCCATCGAGCACCACCGGATCATTGCTACGGTTGCGCAAGGCCACATGCAGCACCGCGCGGTTTTCAGTGTGGTTGATTTTGTCGCCGTTGAACATGCGCTCGCGCCAGCCCGGCACGTCGGCTTCTTCAGCCAGCTGCATCAGCAGGTGCATGGTTTCATCGGTAATGCGGTTCTTGGAGTAATCCAGCAGGATATCGCCCACTTGCAGCGAAAAACGCTCGAACCGCTCAGGCTCGGCGACAAACAGGTCGCGCATGTGCACGGATGCCATACTTTCCTGATGGGCCTGCAACAACCGGCATACCGGCCGATGCAGCGGATCGTGATCGTCCATTTTGTTCGAGCATGTGTGTACAGCCAAAGCCATCTTTCCTCCTCGTCGGGCAACGCTTGAATGGTCATTAACAGTATATAAGCAACGCCTGTGCCACCAGTATTTACCACTCTGAACTTCAAACAAGAACTATAGGAAATCCCGCCGAAAATGTAGATGTCAGCGCTGTGAAGCTTTGATTAAGGCAAGGGCGCACGTCTTGACCATGACCACATAACAGACAAGCATGCACCAAATTAGTGCCCACAACATCAATCAGTCAGACAAAGGGCTGCACACAGATAGTACTGGATCAACAAGATCAAACAAATGGGTGGAGGGGGACTCGAAAGTTTCAATGCAGGCGTTGTGGATGCTTGCGATTATGATTTCATTTATTCGGCATACCACCAGAACTACCGCCAAATATTTTCGGTGCTACTTATTTGATGCTGCTCTCAAACTCCCGTCCTTAACCTCCACGCGCGCACGATAGCCTGTTTCTCTGGCTATCATTACCCCAAATATTCAGTGCCCAGAATGAAAACAATCAGCCTTCTTTTTCTCTTAGCCGCATTCCCGGCATACGCTCAATCTGAAATATCTGGCACGGCCCATATCGTTGATGGCGACACCATCCATGTCATCAGCAG
>JAYUCZ010000154.1:0-3969 GCA_043740065.1 Thiobacillaceae bacterium
GTGTTTTCCACGATTAAGGTGTCGCGTGCCGGATCGACGCGGGTGGTTAACGCCCAGATGACTTCTTTCCAGTCGCGCACATTCACGTCGTCGTCGGTAACGAGGATGAACTTGGTGTACATGAACTGGCGCAAGAAACTCCAGACCCCGAACATGACGCGCTTGGCGTGGCCGGGGTACTGTTTCTTCATGCTGACCACGGCCATGCGGTAGCTGCATCCTTCCGGCGGCAGGTAGAAGTCGGTGATTTCGGGAAATTGTTTTTGCAGCAGCGGCACGAACACTTCGTTGAGCGCCACGCCGAGTATCGCCGGTTCGTCGGGCGGCTTGCCGGTGTAGGTGCTGTGGTAAATCGGGTCACGGCGCAGGGTGATGCGCTCGATGGTGAAGACGGGGAAACGCTCGACTTCGTTGTAGTAGCCGGTGTGATCGCCGAATGGGCCTTCTGCGGCCATTTCGCCGGGATGAATCACGCCTTCCAGTACGATCTCGGCGCTGGCGGGTACTTGCAAATCGCTGCCTATACACTTCACGACTTCGGTTTTTGAGCCGCGCAGTAGCCCGGCAAATTGGTATTCGGAAAGCGAATCCGGCACCGGCGTGACCGCGCCAAGTATGGTGGCCGGGTCTGCGCCCAGCGCCACCGCCACCGGAAACGGCTGGCCGGGATGGGTCTGCTGAAATTCGCGGAAATCCAGCGCGCCGCCGCGATGCGCCAGCCAGCGCATGATGACTTTATTTCGGGCAATTACTTGCTGGCGGTAAATGCCCAGATTCTGACGCTTTTTGTGCGGGCCTTTGGTAACGGTCAGCCCCCAGGTAATCAACGGCCCGACATCGCCCGGCCAGCAGGTCTGGATCGGCAGTTTTGCCAAGTCCACGTCTGCGCCTTCCCACACTACGTCCTGACACGGTGCGCTGCCGACTTCCTTGGGGGTCATGTTCAATACTTGTTTGAGTATCGGCCATTTTTCCCACGCGTCGCGCAGCCCTTTGGGTGGTTCGGGTTCTTTTAAATACGCCAGCAGATGGCCGACTTCGCGCAGTTGCAATGGGTCATCTTCGCCCATGCCCAGCGCTACGCGTTTAACCGTGCCAAATAAATTACCCAGCACCGGGATGGAATAGCCCTTGGGATTTTCAAACAAAATCGCCGGGCCTTCGCGCTTTAATACGCGGTCGCAAAACTCGGTCATTTCCAGCTTGGGATCAACTTCGAGCGAGACGCGTTTTAACTCGCCCAGGCTTTCCAATTGCTTGATGAAGTCGCGCAGGTCTTGGTATTTCATGGGTGAATTTGGGTGCGGAATTAATTGATGTATTCAAACAGCTTGACGACCCGAACCGCACCGCTGGTAGCCGCCGCGAGTTGCCCGGCGGCATCGCCTTCGGCGCGTGTGACCAGACCCATCAGATAGACCACGGCGGCTTCGGTGACGACTTTCACCCGATTGGCGGCCACTTTGTCGCTGTTGGCAAGGCGGGCTTTGACCTTGGTGGTAATCGCGGCATCGTTAATATCCGAGGTAGTGGAAGTAATGCCGGAAACCGTGGTTTCGTTGTACACCTTAAGCACATTGGGAATGCCCTTAACGAGTTCGGTCGCCTTGCTGCGCGAGGCTTCATCCGTCACCTGTCCGTAAATCAGTACGTGATGGTTATAGCTGACGGTGGAAACGCTGGCGGCCTTGTTGCCGAACGCGCCGCGCAATCTGTCCATGGCGCGCAATTCGATTTCCTGATCTTCCAGATACACGCCAGTCTTGCGGCGGTCGTCAGCCATCAGCACGCCGGTGGCTGCGCCGCCGACCACAACCGCCGCGCAACCGTGAATGAGGGGTAACGAGGCGACCAGCAGTGCCGCCCAAATAAATTTTTTCATGTTTAACTCCGGGTTAAATAAAACGGCTGAATCAAACGCCAAGCAGTGCGTTATCGAGTGCATCGCACAGACAATGGATGGTCAGTAAATGAATCTCCTGTATGCGTGCGGCAGATTCCGCGGGCACGCAGATGAGGACATCCCGGCTGCTCAATTGTTCCGCCAGCTTGCCGCCGTCGTAGCCGGTTAGCGCAATAATCGCCATGTCGCGACCGCGTGCAGCATCGGCAGCCGCGATGATGTTGGCGGAGTTGCCGCTGGTGGACAGCGCCAGCAGTACGTCGTCCTGATGTCCGAGGGCAGAAACCTGACGTGCAAAGACATGCTCAAAGGCAAAATCATTGGCAATCGCGGTAATTTTTGAGGTGTCGGTGGACAGCGCAAGTGCCGCCAGGCCGGGGCGATCCAGCTCAAAGCGGCTGGTCATCAGCGTGCTGAAATGCTGCGCAACCGCCGCCGAACCGCCGTTGCCGCAGGACAGCACCATGCCGTCGCGCAGCACGCATTGCAAAAGGAGTTCCGCCGCGTTGGCGATGGCGGGAGCCAGCAGCTCTGCCAAGTCCAGCTTGAGACGGGCGGATTCGTTGAAGTGACTGATGATGCGTTCGATCATGTTGGAATTATCCCATATCGTCGAAGGCGGATTTTATCCACACCGGATCGTTTCCTGCATCCAGGGTGACAGCATCAAAGCGGCAGGCCGGAATGCTTTTCAATGTGGAAAGATACTGGCGTGCCGCAAGGATGATGCGCCGTTGTTTGGAAGCCGTAATGCTGTCCGCCGCCGTGCCGTATTCCTGATGCTTGCGGCTGCGCACTTCGACAAACACCAACACCTGGCCATCCCGCGCAATCAGGTCGATTTCGCCATGCCGACAACGCCAGTTGCGCGTCACAATGCTTAATCCAGCCGACTTCAATAAAGCCTCGGCACGGTTCTCGGCGAATTTTCCCAATAGTTGTTTCAGCATTTGCGACAATAGCGGAATGAGCGAAATGGAATATCTGTCTTTACCGCCCGGATTGTACGTAGTTGCTACGCCCATCGGAAACATGGGCGACATCACCCTGCGTGCGCTCGACGTGTTGAAACGCGTGGCGAGGGTCGCCGCCGAAGATACCCGGGTCAGCGGCCAGTTGCTGGCTACGCTCGGCATCAACAAGCCGATGACCTCGGTGCGCGAACACAACGAACAGACCGGCGCGGAAAAGCTCATCGAAAAAATCCGCGCAGGCGAAGCCGTGGCCTATGTGACCGATGCCGGCACGCCAGCGATTTCCGACCCCGGCAGTCGCTTGGTTGAGGCCGTGCGTGCTGCGGGCTTGCCGGTGATCCCCGTGCCCGGTGCCAGCGCCGTGATTGCTGCCTTGTCGGTGTCTGGCTTGTCGCAGGGCGCATGGCTGTTCGCCGGGTTTTTACCGCCCAAACAAAAAGCCCGACAGGAGGCCATCGCCGCGCTAAAGCACCAGCCTGCCGCCATTGTTTATTACGAAGCCCCGCACCGCATTCGCGAAACGCTGGCCGACCTGGCGACCGTGCTGGGTGCAAGCCGCCGCATCTTCATCGCCCGCGAGCTAACCAAACAATTCGAAGACCTTGCCGCGCTGCCGCTGGGCGAAACCGCCGTCTGGCTGGATGCCAACCCCTACCGCGAAAAAGGCGAGTTTGTCTTGATTGTGGAAGGCGCAGCCCCCGAAACTGCCGGAATGGCCGAAGCTGAAAAAGTCCTGCGTACCCTCGCCGAAGAACTGCCCGCCAGCCAGGCCGCCAAACTCGCGGCCAAACTCACCGGCCACAAAAAATCCGATCTCTACGCTTTACTCAATCAAGACCATGGCTGACACTGGCTGTGATACTCGGGTCAGCTAACCGGCACGCCGTTTTTGGCGCGTCCCGCTTTAACCTAGAAACCGCAGTTGACCGCTCCCAAACGCAGGGAATATCGCATGAACATTGAGCCTCAGTGCCACGCGCACCTTCACCTGACAGGTGAGAACGCTACGCATCCGATTGCACGGTTTTCGGGTCGCCTGGCCGCGTTGCTCTTCGTTGCAGGGAAAGGCCATGCGCCTCATCGCGCCTTGCC
>JAYUCZ010000155.1:0-1578 GCA_043740065.1 Thiobacillaceae bacterium
AGGCGCAAAGACAACAGCGAAAGTTGCCGTCAAGCAAAACGGCTACCACCGCGTGCGCATCAGCATGACGGGCATGTCACAACAGGAAATGGTCGGCATAACACGCCAATTGCGCTTTGGTTTGGTAGCGAACGTAGAACCAGAATAGTGGTTGCTAGCGTCGAAGCAGAAACAGCCACAAGGCGCTGCGTTACAATTTACCAACACTTTCCTTGATGTAACACCATGAAAATCGGCACTCCGTTATCCCCCTCCGCCACCAAAGTCATGCTGCTGGGCGCGGGCGAACTCGGCAAGGAAGTCATCATCGCGCTGCAACGGTTGGGCGTGGAGGTCATTGCCGTGGATCGTTACCCGAACGCGCCGGGGCATCAGCTTGCGCATCGGCATCATGTCATCAACATGGCGGACGCGCAGGCGTTGCGGGCGCTGGTGGAACTGGAGCAGCCGCATTTCATCGTGCCGGAAATTGAAGCGATTGCCACCGATGAGCTGGTGCGCATCGAAAACGAAAAACTGGCAACCGTCATCCCCACCGCACGCGCTGCGCAGCTCACCATGAACCGCGAGGGCATCCGCCGTCTGGCAGCGGAAACGCTGGGCTTGCCGACCTCGCCTTATGCCTTCGCCAGTTCTTTGCAGGAATTACGCGCCGCAATTGACGCGGGCATCGGCTATCCGTGCATCGTCAAGCCGGTGATGTCGTCGTCCGGCAAGGGTCAAAGCCGGGTGGACAGCGCCAGCGAAGTGCAAGCCGCCTGGGACTATGCCGCCAGCGGCGGGCGCGTGGATGCGGGGCGCGTGATTGTTGAAGGTCTGGTCGATTTTGAATACGAGATTACCCAACTGACCGTGCGTGCAAAAAATACGCTGAGTAAAAATGGGCAGTGTGAAACCGAAACCCATTTCTGCGAACCCATCGGCCATGTGCAGGTAAAAGGCGATTACGTCGAATCCTGGCAGCCGCAACCCATGCGCCCCGCTGCGCTGCAAACCGCCCGCGCCATGGCCAAGCAAGTTACCGATAATCTCGGTGGATTGGGCTTGTTTGGCGTGGAGCTGTTTGTGCGTGGCGATCAGGTGTGGTTTTCCGAAGTTAGCCCGCGCCCGCACGACACCGGCATGGTGACCATGTGTACGCAGCGCCAGAACGAATTTGAACTCCACGCCAGAGCGATATTGGGTTTGCCGGTCGATGCCAGCCTGCGCCGTCCCGGTGCTTCGGCGGTGATTTATGGCGGCATGGAAGCAAAAGGCATCGCGTTTGAAGGCGTGGAGCACGCCCTGCAAGTGCCAGAATCCGACCTCCGCTTATTTGGCAAACCCGAAAGCTTCAGTCGTCGCCGCATGGGCGTGGCGCTGGCCAATGCGGACGGCGTGGACGAGGCAAGAACGCGGGCGAAGCAAGCGGCGGGGCGGGTCAAGCCCGTGGCAGGAAGTTGAATATGGAAACCCACTACCAGCGCATCGGCGGCGACGAAATTATCCGTAAATTAGTCGATCGCTTTTACGATCTGATGGACGAAGACCCGGATTACTACGGCATTCGCAAACTGCATCCTGAAGACTTAACCGAGT
>JAYUCZ010000156.1:0-3941 GCA_043740065.1 Thiobacillaceae bacterium
CCAGGTGTCGCCGGTGTTGTGGTGGTGCGCACGCTTGATGCGATAAATCGCCGGGTCGCGCAGGTTGATGTTGGGCGCGGCCATGTCGATCTTGGCGCGCAGCACATGCGCACCATCGGCAAACTCGCCCGCACGCATCGCGCGGAACATGGCCAGATTTTCTTCCACGCTGCGGCTACGGTAGGGACTGTCCTTTCCTTTTTCAGTGAGGTTGCCGCGATAAGCGCGCATGTCTTCGGCGGACAGCGAATCCACATACGCATTGCCAGACTGAATCAGATATTCGGCGCAGGCGTACATGGTGTCGAAATAGTTTGACGCAAAATACAGATGCTTGCCCCAGTCAAAGCCCAGCCACTGCACCGCGCTGATGATGGAATCGACGTACTCCTGACTTTCTTTTTCCGGGTTGGTGTCGTCAAAGCGCAGATGGCATACGCCACCGTAATCACGCGCCAGACCAAAGTTCAGGAAGATCGACTTGGCATGGCCGTAATGCAGATAGCCGTTAGGCTCGGGCGGAAAGCGCGTTTCCACGCGCCCAGCCCATTTTCCGGCAGCGTTCTGCTCGTCGATGATGTTGCGGATGAAGTTGGCGGCGGGGGCAGGAGCGGGTTTATGGTCAGACATGATCCGGGATTGTTCATTAGAAACCCCCTCCCCCTTGATGGGGGAGGGCTGGGGAGAGGGTGAAGGCATCCGTGGTGATATTGGCATTTCACCCTCTCCCCAACCCTCTCCCCTCAAGGGAGAGGGGGCTAAAAGCAAGGCAAAACCGGCTAATGGACAATCTCGGATAATGACAGTGGTTACAAGTAAGGCTGAATTTTACTTCAGACGCGGGCTGCATACTTGTTTTGCGCCATTTCAAAACCGCTCGTCCTCATACAAATAGCGCCATTGCCCCAGCGGCAACTTGCCTAGCGGCACGCCGCCCAGGCGCACGCGCCGCATGGACAGGATTTGCAGTTCTACCGTGGCCAGCAGGTGCGCAATTTGCCCGACCTGTGCGCTTTTCAGCGCCACCCGCAGGGTTTTTTCGTTTTGCCAGCTAACCTTGATGGCAGCGGGGGTGCGGCCATTATAGGGAATGCCACGGCCCAGTTTTTTCAGGCCTTTCTCGCCCAGCTCGCCCGCCACTTCAACCAGATATTCGTGTTCCAGCGTGGCGGCGTTTTCTGTCAGCTTGCGAGTTATGCGCCAGTCCTGCGTAAACACCACCAGCCCGCTGGCTTCGGTTTCCAGCGGAGCGCAAAAAGTCTGTTGGGAAAAATGCTTTTTAAGCGGCTGAATATTGACGGCGACTTCCGCCCACAGGTTTTCAGCCAGCAGCAGTTGCGATGCGGGTTTGTCACCGCCGCCATCTCGCCATGCATCGTGGCCAGCTGGTTTGTTTAGCAGCAGCGTCACGGGTGCGGCTTGGCTTAAATCGGCCTTGGCGTCAATGTCAATGCGCTGGTCGCTAACGCGGAACTGCGGCTCTTCGACAGTAACGTCGTCCACCTTCACCCAGCCGCCGGTAATCAGCAGCTCGGCTTCGCGGCGCGAGCAGGCGCGCAATTCGGCAACACGTTTGGCAAGGCGGATGGAGTCGGTCATGAGGTTAACTCCCTCTCCCCTTGCGGGAGAGGGCTGGGGAGAGGGGGAAGTTGCGATTCTAAGCCTGGTTGTTGCCAGCGTCGTCAGGCGATTTATCAAACAGCGCTTGCCAACCCGTTAAACCCAGTTTTTCCAGCGTTTCAATATTGCGCTGGTAAATCGTTTCGGCTTCTGGAAAAACTTCAACTGCACGCGCAATGCTCGCCTCGCGCAGCAAATGCAGGGTCGGGAAGGGCGCACGATTGGTGAAATTGCTGATGTCGTTAACCTCTGTGCCGTCAAACTGAAAGGCGGGATGGAAGCTGGCGATTTGAATTTCGCCTTCTAGTTCGTGTTCTTCCACTGCGGCCTCAGCCAACTGCATAAAGTCGTTGAAGTCGAGAAAATCCGCCAACAACGTGGGATGAATCAGCAGCGTGGTATCGACTTCATCAGGGGCTGCTGCCGCCAGAAAATCCAGTTCGCGATCCAGGTCTTCCAGCAAGCCGTCCAGATGCTTTGCTGTGCTAACCACAAAGCGCACCTGATTTTTGACATAAACCGCTTTGGCAAACGGGCACAGGTTCATCCCGATGACGGCTTTTTCCAGCCACTGCCGGGTTGCGGTGATTACAGAGTCGTCGGTCATTTGGTTCACGCAATAACCCCTCCGCCCAGACAAACACGGCCATCGTAAATCACCACGGACTGCCCCGGCGTGACGGCCCATTGCGGGGTATCGAACGCTACGTGCAAGCGCCCATCGTCGGCCAGCGTTAACGTACAGACCGCATCCTGCTGGCGGTAGCGGGTTTTGGCGGCGTAGGGTCGGTTCAGGTTTGGGGCGTCGCCGCTGATCCAGCTTAAATCCTGTGCCAGCAATTCACTGCGCAGAAGCAGCGGGTGATCGTGGCCTTGTACCACGGTCAGCGTGTTGCTGGACATGTCCTTGCCTGCGACAAACCAGGGTTGTTCGGATGCGTTTTTTTGTCCACCGATGCCCAAGCCCTGACGTTGCCCCAGCGTGTAATACATCAAGCCTTGATGCTGGGCGACAACTTTGCCTTCGGGGGTGCGCATTTCGCCGGGTTGTTTGGGCAGGTAGCGTTCGAGAAATTCGCGGAAGTTGCGTTCGCCGATAAAACAAATACCGGTGGAATCTTTTTTGGCCGCGTTGGGCAGCTTGATTTTTTCCGCGATTTTTCTGACTTCTGGCTTGGGTAATTCGCTCAAGGGGAACAGGGCGGGTTTGAGTTGGGTCTGGTTTAAACGACAGAGGAAATAGCTTTGATCCTTGTTGGTATCCAGCCCGCGCAACAGGGTGGCGCAGCCGTTTGCGTCTTCACCGCGCCCGACATAATGGCCAGTGGCGATGTAAGCCGCGCCGCGTTTGACGGCATCTTCCAGAAACGCCTTGAACTTGATTTCCGAGTTGCACAGGATGTCTGGATTGGGCGTGCGGCCTGCCTGATATTCGCGCAAAAAATAGCCGAATACGCGTTCCTTGTATTCGGCGGCGAAATTGACCGCTTCAACTTCAATATCCAGCACATCGGCCACCGCCAGCACGTCAAGAAAATCCTGGCGTGCCGTGCATTGCTCGGTGTTGTCATCGTCGTCCCAGTTTTTCATGAACACGCCGAGCACGTCGTAGCCCTGCTGCTTGAGCAGATACGCGGCGACGGCGGAATCGACACCACCGGAAAGGCCGACGACGACTTTAGAGGATGGCACAACGCAATCCTGAAAACACGCTCTCTTGAGGGGTGCGAGGTAGGGGTGCAATGAAGATGGCGAGGTGACAAATGATGATGTTCATACTCAACCCCCTCTCAACTTTCGGTTTATTGTCGATAATCATTCTCTGAGCTTCCCTGGCGTTTTTATTGGTGGCGTCCCAAGCTAGACTTGAACTGCCCCCGCGTTCTGGATTCCGTGTTTTGCGTGGTATAGCATCAAGCGCGTTAGTGGATGCCCCTCGGCGGTGGCCACTGCCTGACAGCGTGCAGCACGCGCAGCACTCGTACCAGGTCGCCTGCAACGTCATAGATCAAGATGTAGTTTCGATGTGCGACAAGCTCACGCGTGCCGGGAAGCCTACCAGGGCGACCAAGACCCGGATGATCCACCAGGTGGGCGGCCTTCTCGGATAACAGCTCATCGAGATCAAGCGCGGCGCTTGGATTATCGACTGCGATGTGTTCGCGGATTGCTTTTCGGTCTTCACGAGCCGGGCGCGCCCAAACTAATTTCACAAATTAGGAGCCGAGAATGAATAACTTGGACAATTGGCCGCTTGCAGACGAGATGCCAGGCAAGGCGCGGGACGCGCTGTGTGGCTGGCCACACAAGCGTTCTGCAAC
>JAYUCZ010000157.1:0-3941 GCA_043740065.1 Thiobacillaceae bacterium
ACGGCGGCGAAGTCACCGGGGGTCAGGCTGTCCATGCGTTCCAGCCGTTTGCTGTCTTGCGATTCAAGCGCTGTGGCATCCGGGTTCAGGGTTTTCCAGTCGTCGGCAAGCAAAGGGCTGGGTAGATCGGTTTTTCTGTAGTGCATGACGATCTTCTTTCTGTGGGTACAGACGAAGTTTAGATTGGGGTTGCGACAGTTAGTGTCGTTTGCCGTGATGGGTGAAAGGCAAGCGGACGTTTGACTTGGGCTGTGACGGAATTCCTGAATAGTATTTAATTGCGCTGTTTAATTATCCCGCAGAGGCAATTCGACTTCAGCCTTATATAATTCAGCCTTTAGCAAGATTTTTGCTGCCCTGATTTTTCCTGCCGTGACGACCCCCGAAATTTCCATTACCCGCCTTATTTCCAGCCAGCCGGATTTTCTGCCTCGGCTGGATAAGCTTTTGCAGTTTGACGATGCCGCCGATGCGTCGATTGAAACTACGGTTGCCGCGATTCTGGCCGACGTTAAAAAACGTGGCGATGCGGCGGTGCTGGAATACACCAATAAATTTGATCGCATGAGCGCGGCTTCGATGGCTGAGTTTGCTTTACCGCAATCGCGTTTGGATGCGGCATTGGCGGCGTTGGATGCGGAGCGCCGTGCGGCTCTGGAGGCGGCGGCTAATCGGGTGCGCAGTTATCACGAGCGGCAAACCCAGGCTTCCTGGACTTATACCGAAGACGACGGCACGCTGCTGGGGCAGCAGATTACCCCGCTGGATCGCGTGGGCTTGTACGTGCCGGGCGGCAAGGCGGCGTATCCGTCGTCGGTATTGATGAACGCGATTCCGGCCAGGGTGGCGGGGGTGGGCGAACTGATTATGGTGGTGCCCACGCCGGACGGCGAGCAAAACGACTTGGTGCTGGCGGCGGCGGCGATTGCGGGGGTAGATCAAGTCTTTACCATCGGCGGCGCGCAGGCGGTGGCGGCGTTGGCGTACGGCACGCAAACCGTGCCGCAGGTGGATAAAATCGTCGGCCCCGGCAATGCTTATGTGGCAGCGGCCAAGCGCCGGGTGTTTGGCACGGTGGGCATCGACATGATCGCCGGGCCGTCGGAGATTTTGATTATTTGCGATGGCAAGACCGACCCGGACTGGATTGCCATGGATTTGTTTTCCCAGGCCGAGCACGACGAACTGGCACAGTCGATTTTGCTGACCCCGGATGCGGTCTTTGCCGATCAGGTGGCGCAGTCGATCAAGAAACTGCTGGCCGACATGCCGCGCAAGACCGTCATTGCCACGTCGATCAGCAATCGTGGCGCAATTATCGTCACGCGTGATCTGGATGAGGCGGTGGAAATCTCCAATCGCATTGCGCCGGAACATCTGGAACTGTCAGTAGAAGACCCGCTCACTATGTCGAAGAAAATCCGTCACGCGGGTGCGATTTTCATGGGGCGCAACACCTGCGAGGCGCTGGGCGATTACTGCGCCGGGCCGAACCATGTGTTGCCCACTTCGCGCACCGCGCGGTTTTCCTCACCGCTGGGCGTGTACGATTTTCAGAAGCGTTCCAGCCTGATTATGGTGTCGGAACAGGGCGCGCAAACGCTGGGAAAGATTGCCGCCACACTGGCGTATGGCGAGGGTTTGCAGGCACACGCCCGGAGTGCGGAATACCGCATCAAGAACAAATGAGCCAGCCATTTTTATGAGTCGTTTCTGGAGCAAGGTCGTCCAAGGTCTGACCCCCTATGTGCCGGGCGAGCAGCCCAAGCTGGCCAATCTGGTCAAGCTCAACACCAATGAAAATCCCTATGGCCCCAGCCCCAGGGTGATCGAGGCGTTGCGTGCGGAGGCGGCGGACAGCTTGCGTCTGTATCCCGACCCCAACGCCGACAAACTGCGCGAGGCGATTGCGGCGTTTCATGGTGTAGAGGCGAATCAGGTTTTTGTCGGCAACGGTTCGGACGAAGTTCTGGCGCATGCTTTTTTGGCCTTGCTCAAGCACGACCAGCCGATTTTATTCCCGGATATTACCTACAGCTTTTATCCGGTGTATTGCGGCTTGTACGACATTGCCTACCGCGAAGTGCCGCTGACGGATGCGTTTGAAATTTGCGTGGATGATTACTTTGCCGGCAACATTGGGCGCAACGGCGGCATCATTTTCCCCAACCCCAATGCGCCGACCGCAAGGCTGCTGGCGCTGGGCGAAATCAAACGCTTGCTGGATAAAAACACCGATTCCGTGGTGGTGATCGACGAAGCCTATATCGACTTTGGCGGCGAGTCCGCTGTAAACATGGTCAAGGATTACCCGCAACTGCTGGTGGTGCATACCCTGTCGAAATCCCATTCGCTGGCGGGTTTGCGCGTGGGCTATGCCATCGGCCAGGCCGATTTGATTGAAGCTTTGGGGCGCGTAAAAGACAGCTTCAACTCCTATCCGCTGGATCGTTTTGCCCAGGCCGGGGCGGTTGCCACCATGCAGGATCGCGCTTACTTTGATGAAACCCGGCACAAGGTCATGGCCACGCGCGAGCGACTCAATGCCGAATTGGCTACGCTGGGCTTTGAGGTGCTGCCTTCATCTGCCAATTTCGTGTTTGCCCGCTATCCGCAACGTGACGGCGCAGAATTGGCTGCTGCCCTGCGCGCACGCAGCATCATCGTGCGGCATTTCAAGAAACCCGCCCGCATCGCGCCGTTTTTGCGCATTACGGTGGGCACGGATGAACAGTGCAATGCACTCATCGCGGCGTTAAAACAGATACTGGCCTGATAGAATCGTACTTGGGCGCTTTTTGAATCTTGAATCCTGACCCCTTGAATCCCGACCCCTAAATCCTGACCATCATGCGCACCGCACAAGTCTCCCGCGATACCCTGGAAACCCAGATTACCGTCACCATCAATCTCGACGGCACGGGCAAGGCCACGCTCAACACCGGCGTGCCGTTCTTCGACCACATGCTGGAACAAATTGCCCGCCACGGTTTAATTGACCTGGATATCCAGGCCAAGGGCGATTTGCATATCGACGCGCACCACACCGTGGAAGACGTGGGCATTACCTTCGGTCAGGCGTTTGCCAAAACCGTCGGCGACAAGAAAGGCATCCGCCGTTACGGCCACGCTTATGTGCCGCTGGACGAGGCGATGTCGCGGGTGGTAATTGATTTGTCCGGTCGTCCGGGGCTGGAGTATCACGTCGATTACACCCGCGCCCGCATTGGCGATTTTGACGTGGATTTGTTTCTGGAATTCTTCCGGGGCTTTATCAACCACGCCGGTGTCACGCTGCACATCGACAACCTGCGCGGCATCAACGCGCACCACCAAGCTGAAACCATTTTCAAGGCGTTTGGCCGCGCCTTGCGCATGGCGGTGGAAGTGGATGAACGCATGGCCGGACAAATGCCTTCGACCAAAGGCTCGCTGTAATGAGCAAGCTGGACATTGCCGTGATCGATTACGGCATGGGCAATCTGCGCTCGGTGGAAAAGGCTTTCCAGTATGTTGCGCCGCAAGCCACGGTGAAGGTCACAGCAGATGCGCAGGAAATCCTTTCCGCCAGCCGCGTGGTGTTTCCCGGCCAGGGCGCGGCGCGTGACTGTATGCGCGAGATTGACGCACGCGGCTTGCGCGATGTGATTGCCGAAGCGGCGCACAGCAAACCTTTTCTGGGCATTTGCATGGGTTTGCAGGTGCTGTTTGAACACAGCGAGGAGGGCGACACGCCTTGCCTGGGGGTTTTTAAAGGCGAGGTGATACGCTTTCCCAAAGAGGCGATGCATACCGAGCAGGGCGAAAAACTCAAAGTGCCGCACATGGGCTGGAACAACGTGTATCAGGTTGCCACGAATCAATACGCGGCTCACCCCCTGTGGTCGGGCATTGAAGACGGCAGCCGCTTTTATTATGTACACAGCTATTTTGTGCAGCCC
>JAYUCZ010000158.1:0-9289 GCA_043740065.1 Thiobacillaceae bacterium
GGCCTACCGCAACGATAAAACGCTCTATTTCGTGGCCGAAACCAAGAAAACCGCCAACGGCGACCATGTTCAACTCGACCTGCTGCGCCCCATCGAAGATTTGAAAATCGAATGCGGTAAACGGCACTTCAAGAACTTTGAGGAAGTGCGATTTAGGGTGGTGAGTTCGTTGGTGGAGTTGGTGAGTTGATTTGCAAATCCCCCATAACTTGCCTTTCATAATCAAATACTTTTTGACAAGCAGCCATGGAAAAATCTATAGTCGCCTCAACAACAACCGCCACGCCTCTTAACAATGCGCACCCCGGCGGGTTTTTTATGCTTGAAGCATTCGTAAAACCCGCAATCAACCTGGATGACCTCCTCCCACCAAATTCTATAAGAGCGCTTTCTGGTGTCTTTTAATTGGTTGTGTTCCGGCATTTTGGAAAATCAATAATGGGGGGCGACATGACCGCGGCAAGCACAAACTTGGCAGTGCGTTCCGAAACCCGCTGGCTGGTTTTTCTGTTTGGTCTGGCGTATTTCGCGCAGGGGCTGGGACAGCATGGCGGGTTGATTAGTCAGCCGCTCAATTACTACCTGAAGGAAGGGTTGGGATTCAGCCCGGCGCAGGTGTCGGAGTATCTCTCGGTATTGACGCTGCCGTGGATGATCAAGCCGGTGTATGGCCTGGTCAGTGATTACATTCCGCTGTTTGGCTACCGGCGCAAGGCGTGGCTGCTACTGGTGAACTTGCTGGCGGCGTGCGGGTTCTTGTGGCTGATCGGGCTGACCGATGCGGGCACGGTGATCTCGGCGCTGGTGTTGACTGCATTTGGCACGGCGGCATCGGATGTGATTATCGACGCGCTGATGGTGGAAAACGGCGAACGCACCGGGCAGACTGCGCGTTTTCAGGGTATTCAATGGTTGTGGTTCAAGACTGCGGCAATTCTGACTGCGTTGGGGGGCGGCTATCTGGCCTCCACGCTGGAGCCTGCCAGCGCTTTGCATACAGCGGCAACGATTACGATTTTGGCACCGATTGCGGTGATTACAGCCAGCTATTTCATCGTGCGCGAGCAGCCGATTGAGCTGAGTTTTGAGGAAGCGCGGGAAACTACGCGCAGCATGATCGCGGCGCTGAAATCGCCAGAGATTCGTATTGCAGCGGCGTTTCTGGTGTTGTGGTGTTTCAGCCCCGGTTTTGGTACGCCGATGTATTTCCATATGACCGACCGGCTGCAATTCGGTCAGCAATTTATCGGCCAGTTAAATGCGCTGACGGCCTTTGGCGCGGTGATTGGTGCGATTGTTTTTACCAAAATATTAGCCAGGCATGCGCCGCATGTGCGCGTGAGTGTGGCCATTGTGGCGGCTGTTTCCGGCATTCTGGCCTACATGTCGCTGGCGCAGCCCAGCGCACAGGCTGCGACACTGGCCGTGCCGCTGAATATGTATGTCGGCATGGTTAACCAGATTGGCGCGTTGTCGGTGTTTGCGCTGGCAGCTAGCGTGTGCCCGCCGCGTGCAGCGGGGTTTACATTTGCTTTGCTGATGTCGCTGTATAACGGCGTTGAACAGTTGTCTTCGGTAATCGGCGCACGCTTGTACAACGATGTGTTCGATAAATCACTGGAGCCGTTGTTATGGGTGGCGGCGGCTTCGCTGCTGTGCTGTTTTTTGCTGGTGCCGATGTTAAAGCGGCTGGACAAACTGCCCGCTAAAGGTTTGTTGGCGGGGACGTAATCCGGCTATTGATCCGGCACGAATTGTTTTTGGTTGTAGGTCGGCATTCAGGCCGACTTGTCGGGCTAAAGCCCGACCTACATTCATGGTATTTGCTGGCCGGATCAATAGGTTTGTCTGGAAAGCCAGGCTTGCCACTGCTCAAATAGTGCAGGACTAGCCGAGGCGATAACGGAACGTTCCCATACTTCGCCTGCGTCGAATGCGCCTTCAATGCGCGACAGCTTGCCGCCTGCCTCTTCCAGAATCAGCGCACCGGCGGCGTAGTCCCAGAATTTTTGTTTGCCGTGCAGGTAGATGTCGAAACGTCCGGCGGCGGTGTAACACCAGTCCAGCGCCGAGGCACCGAAGTTGCGCAGCGAAGCGTAAGGCGGTTCGGCGACCAGTTTGATGATGAGTTCCTTGGGCAGGCGCTTGGGTTCGATACCGGCCATGGCGCGGCGCAGTTCGGTAACGGGTGCGCGGATCGGCAGCGGTACGCCATCCAGAAACGCGCCGTGTCCGCGTGTGGCGTAAAAGCATTCGTCGGCGATCGGGTCGTACACCACGCCCAATTCGCGCTGGCCGTTTTTAAGCCAGGCAATGGAGATGGCAAAGTAGGGAATGCCCGCGACAAAGTTGGACGTGCCGTCGATGGGGTCGATGCACCACAGACCGTTATCGCCCGCCGCCAGCGCGGCATGTTGTTCGGCTTCGGTCATTTCTTCGCCCAGCACCGGACTATTGATGATGCCGGGCAGCGCCGCGACCAAAGCTTGTTGCGTGGCTTCGTCGGCTTCGGTAAACAGACTACCGTCGTGTTTGCGGGTGTGCGCCACTTTTTGATAGCGCGGGGTAATTTCGTCGCGCGCGACTTCGCGCACCAGCTTGATGACCTGTTGAAGCGCGAGGTTCACTCGTTGCTCCACTTGATGGAGCAACCCATGCTGGGGATTTGCGCTACCGGGCCGCGCTGGGTGGCGGCGACTTCCTGCATGGCCTCAAACAAATCGCGGCGCACGCCGTCCGGTGCGGTTTCCTTGCGCGACTCGTCGAAACGCCCACGGTATTGCAGTTCGAAATTGCGGTTGAAACCAAAGAAATCCGGCGTGCAGACCGCGCCATAATTTTTGGCAATCTGCTGGGTTTCGTCCAATACGTAAGGGAACGGGAAATTGAATTCCGTTGCCGCAATGCGCATGTTGTCGAATGAATCTTCGGCATATTCCGCCGCGTCGTTGCTCATGATGGCGATGGCGTGAATGCCATGGTTTTCTTTTAACTCGGACAGGTCGCGCACCAGCCTTGACCGAATGGCTTTTACATAGGGA
The DNA here is from genome assembly GCA_043740065.1 of Thiobacillaceae bacterium. Classification (GTDB taxonomy): domain Bacteria; phylum Pseudomonadota; class Gammaproteobacteria; order Burkholderiales; family Thiobacillaceae; genus UBA6918. The sequence continues at coordinate 3,042 of JAYUCZ010000158.1, forward strand.
CAGTGGTTGCAGATAAACATGACCAGCAGGCCATTCGCGCCCATCGCGTCTTGCAATGTCCAGTTCTTGCCATCGACACCCGGCAGCTTGAAGTCGGGGGCTTGCCAGCCAAAATCGCAAACGGGGGTGGTGAGAGAAACCATAATCAAGACCTTTTACAAAGAGGACAAGAGGAGATTATCCGAGATTGTCCATTGGGATGTTTCATCCCTGTGGGAGCGCCGCCCCCGGCGCGAAAACGACCGCAAATCGCGCCGGGGTGGCGCTCCCACAGGGGGCTGAGCCTAATGGATTGTCTGGGTTCAATCGGCTTTTCGTCTTAAGCGCCAAAGATAAAGCGATAATCAAGCCTGCATTTTCGCCCCAACTTCACCATATTCAAAACATGCCGCGTTTTTTTGTCGATCTGCCACTTAGCCCCGGTGCAAAAATCGAGCTGCCTCCGATTCCTGCCCATCATGCTGCGCGGGTGTTGCGTCTGGTCAAAGGCAGCGAGGTGGTGTTGTTTAACGGCCAGGGCGGCGAGTATCCCGCCGTGCTGGAATGGGTCGATCGCGATGTGGTCAAGGCGCGTTGTCTGGAATGGCGCGACGTGGAACGCGAATCGCCGCTGGATATTCGCCTGGCGCAAGGCATTTCCAGCGGCGAGCGCATGGACTACACCCTGCAAAAAGCCGTGGAAATGGGCGTGCGCGAAATTCAGCCTTTGTCGATGCGCCGCAGCGTGGTCAAGCTGAACCGCGAGCGCACCGAAAAGCGCGTGGCGCACTGGCAGGGCGTGGTGATGTCGGCGTGTGAGCAAAGCGGGCGAAATTACTTGCCGCCGGTGGCCGCGCCGCTGGATATTCCGCAGTGGCTGGCAACTGCACCGCAAGGCTTGAAACTGTTTTTGTCGCCCACCGCCGAAGCCACGTTAAACAGCTTGCCGCCACCCGCAGGCACGGTGTGGATGGTGGCAGGACCGGAAGGTGGCTTTGAACCGGAAGAGGCAAAGCTGATTAGCGATTTTGGTTTTACCCCGGTGCGCCTGGGGCCGCGCATCCTGCGCACCGAAACCGCTGCGCTGGCGGCTGTTGCAGCCATGCAGGCGCTGTGGGGCGATTATGGAAAATAATCGGCAAAACGCTTTGTTTGGCTGCGGGCTTTCTGTAAATTAAAAACCATGCACAACAACACAACCGATTTCGTACACTGGTTTCGCGCTGCCGCGCCTTACATTAACGCCTTTCGTGGCAAGACTTTTGTCATCGCCTTTGGTGGCGAGCTGGTCTCGGAAGGCCAGTTTGTCGGCCTGGCGCACGACATCAACTTGCTCTCCAGTCTGGGTGTGCGGCTGGTGCTGGTGCATGGCGCACGCCCGCAGATTGAAAGTCAAATGCAGGAGCGCGGTGCAGAAATGCGCTATGTCAATGGTCGCCGCGTGACCGATGCCCCGGCGTTGGCCAGCGTCAAGGAGGCGGTTGGTATTGTGCGCGTGGAAATCGAGGCTTTGTTGTCTCTTGGCCTGGCCAATACACCGATGGCGGGTTCGGATATTCGCGTGGCGGCGGGCAATTTTGTCACCGCCAAGCCGCTCGGCGTAGTGGATGGCGTGGACTTGCAACACACTGGCGAAGTACGGCGCATCCATGCCGATGCCATCCAGAAGCGTCTGGAGGATGGCGAAATTGTCATGTTGTCGCCCATCGGTTATTCGCCCACTGGCGAGATTTTCAATCTCACCCTGGAGGATGTGGCTCTGCACACCGCCACCACCCTGTCTGCCGACAAACTCATTTTCATCATGGAAACCGAAGGCATCACCGATGCTCGCGGCAAACTGACAGCCACGCTAACGGTGGAAGAAGCGAGCAAACTGCTCGGCAAAAAACGCAAGACCCAGGATGATTTGAGTTACTACCTGCCCGCTGCCGTACAAGCCTGCAAGCAGGGCGTTAAGCGCGCACATCTGCTGTCGCGGCATCACGACGGCGCGCTGCTGGCCGAGCTGTTCACCCGTGACGGCGTGGGCACCATGATTACCCCCAGCCCGCTGGAAACCATCCGTCAGGCCAGTATTGACGATGTGGGCGGCATTCTGAATCTGATCGAGCCGCTGGAGCGCGAGGGTGTGCTGGTGCGCCGCTCGCGTGAGCGGCTGGAAATGGAAATCGGCCAGTTTCTGGTGCTGGAATCCGACGGTGTGATCGTCGGCTGCGTGGCGCTGTACCCGTTTCCCGAAGCCAAAGCCGCAGAGATGGCCTGTCTGGCGGTTAACCCGGAATACCGGCGGCGCGGTAATGGCGACCGTCTGCTGGAGGCTGCGCAGGCGCTGGCCAAAAAGAAAAAAATGCGCGAGCTGTTCGTGCTGACCACCCGCGCCGAACACTGGTTTGAAGAGCGCGGCTTTGTCGAGGCTTCGCCCGAGGCGCTGCCGAAGCGCAAACAAGTACTTTACAATTATCAGCGGCGCTCCAAAGTGCTGCGCAAGGTTTTATAGGGCGCTTCTATAATCCGAGATTGTCCATTAGTCGATTTGCCTTGCTTTTAGCCCCTCCCCCCTCAAGGGGGAGGGGGTTTCTAATGAACAATCTCGGATAATGCAGACAGATTATGGTTGGCAGCCAGTTGCACGCTACTTGCCGGATAACCAGGTGTATCTGCTGACGCGCAAGCGGGGCGGCGTGAAGTCGGTCAAGGAGCTCAAGGCTAAATCCATTGCCACGCCGGATCGCAATATGCTGCTGAATATGCAGGCCGAGAAGTTCCTGCGTTTGCAAGGGCTGACGGAAAGTGATGTGCAGTGGCAGGAAACAGGTGGGCTGGCTAGTTGCGTGTTTGCCGTTATCGCCGGACAGACTGAAGCGGCGGTTGCTACCCAGTCCAGCCTGGCGCTGACACCGCAGGCGGATTTGGATCAACTGAAAGTGCTGGATAACGCGGGCAGCATCCCGCAGTTGTTTATGATGGCGGCTCCTCAGGTTTCCCGTTATCGGGTCAAAGTCGCTACCGCCGCCTGTCTGAGTTATCAGCCGACCGAGAGCGCCACGCTGGGTTTGCTGGACGACGCGGAGTTACGCAAGCTGGATGCTTATGCGGCGCAGTTACGTGAGACCTACGCCGGACGGCTGGCCGCCAGGCCGGTGTCACCCAAACAAAATTGAATGTGAATGCGACGTTGAATGAAAATAACCATCACCAAAAAATCAACCAAAAAATCGCTTATTAAAGAATATTTGCTCGCGTGTTGTTTGTCGATCAGCACACTGGCGGCATCGGCAGGCGAGATTCCGCAGAAACCGGGGTTGAAGTTTGGCGTGTTCCCCAATCTTTCCATCCGGGTATTGCTGGAAACCTATCAACCCGTCGCCGATGCGGTATCGGATGCCAGCAAACAGCCGATTGAATTACAAAGCGCAGCAGATTTCGAGACCTTCTATCAACGTACCCAATCGGGTGAATACGATCTGCTGCTGACCGCACCCCATCTGGCGTGGCTGGCCTGGAAAGAAGCGGGCTATCGCCCCTTATTGGCCTACGATCAGCCAGTCAGGGGATTGCTTGTGGTCAAGCGCGGCAGCGCAATAAAAACCCTGGCAGACCTCAAGGCCAAAACTGTTGCTAGGGCCGACCCCTTGGCGATTGTGGTGATGCGCATGGAAAAACAGCTAGTCAAAGCCGGGTTGCGGGCCGGGCGTGACTACCAGAGCGTGGAGGCGGTCGGCTCGCATAACAATGCGGCCCTGTTGGTGCATCAGGGCAAGGCCGATGCCGGCATTTTGGGCGCCTTGCCGTTGCGTAAATTAGCGCCTGATGTGCAATCCGGTTTGCAGATAATTGCCGAAACCGAAGCGCTGCCCAGCCAGGTTTATCTGGTCGGCCAGCGTGTCAGTCCGGATCAGGAAGCCTTGCTGCTGCATGGTATCCAGCAATTCATGCTGTCGGAGGCTGGGCGGGTGTTTCTGGAAAAAGGCGGTTTTGGCGGCATCCATCGGCTGACCCGCATCGAGCTGAACCGGGTGGCGGTTGACGCGAAACAGGTCAAGCAGATGCTGAGTGTGCGGGCGCAAAGTCAGCCGCAAAATTTGCCGGGAACGCGCCCATGAGAAAACTGCTGAAGCGCATTAGCGTGAACCTCGCGTTAGCGAGCCTAAATCCCCCTCTCCCTCTGGGAGAGGGCGGGGTGAGGGAACGGACACGGCGCACGAAAGTTCCATATTCCGCGATGGAGAACCGCCATGTCCGTTAGCTTGGGCACACGTTTTTTTGCCGCTATTTTGCTGTTGCAAACTTCGTTGCTTGTGTTGCTGGCGTTCAATAGCGGGCAGATGACTGATCGAGCCGTGCGCAACCAGATTGAATATCGGGTTGCGGATACCGGTTATTTGTTTTCCATTGCGCTGGCCGTGCCGCTGGCGCAGCGCGATCTGGCGACCGTGCGCGATGCGGTGGAAGGGGTTGCGCACAATGCTGGCCTGGCTTATCTGATTGTGCGTGACCGCACGGGCGGTATTGTTGCGCAGTTTGATCGGCGCACAGGTAAAGCAACCGGCGCAGCGGCGACCATAGACGGCAAGGCTCCGGTGATACTGGCCGGGAGACAATACGGAGAATTGGAGTACGGGTTGTTCGCCGATGCCATTGTGGCTGCGCGGCATGAAGCCATGCTGGAGAGCGGCGTACTGGCGGCCTTGGCAATTGCGGTCAGCGGGTTGTTTTTGTGGTTGGCGCGGCGCTGGCTGGCGCGGCGCTTTGGTTTGCTGGCAGATGCCAGCGAGCGCATCGCCAGTGGCGATTATCAGGCACAGGTTCCGCTACGTGGCGAAATTGAGACGGATCGTCTGGCATCAGCATTCAACCGCATGGCCGCGGCGGTACAGGAACAGGTGCTGCGCCTGACGGCAAGCGAGACGCGCTTTGCCGCGATTGCCGATTACACCTACGATCTGGAATTCTGGCTGTCGCCGGAAGGTGTGTTGCTGTGGGTTAATCCATCTGTCGAACGCATGTTTGGCCACAGCGTTGAAGCGTGCATGCAGATGCACGATTTTCCACTTGGTCTGGTGCATCCGGACGAGCGCCCTGCTGCTGAAATACAGTTGCGAGATGCCCTCAAGGACGGTCATGACAGCGGTTATCTGTTTCGCGCCCTGCACCGCGATGGCAGCACGTTTTGGGGAGTGGCAAACTGGCTGCCAATTTTTGATGCGCAGGGGCAATACATCGGCTTGCGGGCAAGTGTCCACAACATCAATGCGCTAAAAGAGGCGGAAGAAAAACTGCGCAACACGGTGCTGGATTTGCGTCTGTCCGAGACTATGCAAGCGCGTTATCTGGATGATACGGAGCAAGAGCGCGCCCGGCTGGTGGCGCTGCTGTCGGCGATGAATCTGGGTATTTTGTTTGTTGGTGCGGATGGCAAGGTGATTTACCACAACCCGACCTTTACCCGTATGTGGGCTATCGACGAAAGCCAGCCGTTGATCGGCTTGCCGGTCATCGAGGTGCTGGCTAAATCCACCAACCAGTTGTCGCGCCCGGATCACTTCTCCAGGCACTTGTTGTCGGTGATGGAAACCCGCGAAATGTCCGACAGCTTTGAAATCCACCTGGCCGATGGGCGACTGATTGCCGAACTGGATTATCCGGTGCGCGACAAGGATGGCCGCTTTATCGGTCATTTGTGGATTTACGAAGACGTTACTCACGAACGCCAAACCGCCGAACAACTGATTTATCTGGCCGAGCGCGATCCGTTGACCGGGCTTTTCAACCGCCACCGTTTCCAGACGGAACTGTCGCGGGTGATGGAAGAATCCGACCGGCACAAAGTGCCGTGCGCGGTGATGTTTTTTGACCTCGATGAGTTTAAGGAAATTAACGATAATTTTGGTCATCGTGCCGGTGATGCCTTGCTGATGCGCGTGGCAGGCGAAATTGGTGCGCTGGTTCGGGGCAATGAGGTATTCGCCCGTTTGGGCGGCGACGAGTTTGCCATTTTGCTGTCGGGTGTCGAGTCGGGAGCGGCGGAAACACTTGCCGAGCGCGTAGTGCGTGGCATCGGGCAGATTCCGTTGCGCTACGAAGGGCGTAATCTGCGCGTGACGGCCAGCCTGGGCATCGCTTTTTATCCCGCGCAGTCGGACAACGCCGACGACCTGGTCACCAAGGCCGATACCGCCATGTATCAGGCCAAGCAGGCGGGCAAAAACACCTGGCGGGTGTTCCGCGAAGATAGCCAAAGCGCGAAGATGACCATGGAACGCCTG
>JAYUCZ010000159.1:0-20476 GCA_043740065.1 Thiobacillaceae bacterium
TAGTATCTGGAAAGATTCCATCATTCGATGATAAAAGTGACCCGACTCATCTCTGCCCTATTTTGCATGACAGTTTGCAGAAAATGCTGGATAGGCGCGACCTTTCCATTATGCAGGTACATCAATATCCGGCAGCTAAATCAGAAAGCCTGATGTTTGGTAGACCGGTGAGCTGGCTAGCCAAAGTTTTAAGCATGTTTCTCCCAGACAGCCTGTACGGTGATAACACTATCTATTTCATTAGGCACACTCTGGGGAAAGAGTATGTCTAACCTTTGTATCTTTTCCCGCGCCTTTTATCCAGCCATTGGCGGGCTGGAGCGTATTGCGCAGTTAGTCGCTACCGAAGCCGTCGGATTTGGCCATCAAGTCGAGGTGGTGACGGACACGATTGGAATATCCAATGTGGATGACCAGCACTTTCCATTCAGAATCATCCGAACCAGCGAATATCAGACCCGGGTTAAAGCTTTTAAACGCGCAGACATTGTGCTGATGATGAACATCAGTCTGCCCGGATTAATTGCGGCTTGGTATGCCGGCGTCCCGGTCGTTGCAACACATCACAGTTGTTATGAGGTGAGAACTTTCAGGAACTTTGTGCTTGAAAATCTCAAGCGCTATCTGATGCGTTTTATTACAAACATTTCCTGTTCCAGGTATGTTGCCCAACAATTCGGTACGCCATCTACGGTGATTCCAAATGCCTACGACGACACATTGTTTACGCAACCGGCTCAATTAACCAGAACACGCGATTTTTTATTTTGCGGCCGCTTGGTTTCCGATAAGGGCGCAGATGTGTGTCTCCGCGCTTTTGCCAGAGTGCTTGAAAGCGCACCCGATGCCACGTTGACCCTGGTTGGCGATGGGTCGGAATTACAGTCCTTGCAGACGCTTGCCAAACGACTTGGCGTTGCCAGCCAGGTTTCATTTACAGGCGCATTAAGAGGGCAGGAACTGGTTGCCGAGCTTCAATGCCATGCCTGTATGGTGGTGCCGTCCTTGTGGGAAGAACCTTTTGGTATTGTGGCGTTAGAAGGCATTGCCTGCTGCGATACAGTGATTGTTTCGCGCCGGGGCGGCTTGCCGGAAGCAGTGGGGGATTGCGGCTTGGTGGTGGAGCCTTCGGTTGAGGAGCTGGCCGTTGCCATGGTTTCTGTTGTCAACGCACGACGTGCTGGAAATCCGTTGCCGGGTCAGCCAAGCGATGCGATGCGCAAGGCGCATTTGGTGAGGCATACGCCAGAAGCCGTTACGCGGCAATATCTGGATGTTGTCGGGCAAGCAATTGCGCGCAAACAAAAACGGGACGGCAATTGAAATCGCAAGCACTCCGTAGCCGGGCGGGCGGTTCTGGTGTCGCAAGAAATGTGCGCTGGGCGCTGGGCTTGTTTCTGTTTCTGTTGATCTACGACGGCGCTTTGCGCAAGTGGGTGTTGCCGGGTGCCGAGCAGATTTTGTTTATTGCCAAGGATGCCCTGCTGTTGGGCATGTTGGCTTATGCGATGCTGAACCGCACACGCCAAAAAAATGCTGTGATGGACGCTTCGGCAAGGGCGCTGTTTGTGCTGTATGCCGCCTGGGTGTTGCTGGAGTCGGGTAACTTAAACCTGCCGAGTGTGCTGGTGGGTATTTGGGGGCTTAAGGCACATTTGCTGTATGCCAGCCTGATTTTATTGCTCCCGTTGGCGTTCAATAATCTGGATGAGCTGTTTCGCTGGCTGGTCAAAATTTACCCGTGGGTGGTTATCCCTGTGTGTTCGTTGGCCTTTGTGCAACTGGTTTCACCAGCCGATAGTTTTATTAACCAGTCAGTGAAGGGTGGCACAGAAGCCACGTCTTATTTTGGGGATGCGGGTTTGGTGCGGGTGACGGGCACATTCTCCTATATCAGTGGCATGGGGGCTTTTGTTCAGGTAACTACCTTGCTGGGCATGGGCTTGTTTCTGGCTGGCGCACGTTCGCGTCTGTTTCTGGTTGGATTGGGCTTTGCGCTGGCAACTTTACCGGCTACGGGTTCGCGCGGGGTCATTGTGGTGGTGGCGGCATCTGCAATCATCATGTTGCTTGCCGCCGTGACATCGAAGCTGATCGGCACAAAAACGGCGTTGCGGATTGTGGTCGTTATGGCGGTGCTGGGCGCGGCCAGCTTGCAAACCCAGGATGCGGCCTGGGTGGCGTTGCAGCAGCGGGCAGAAGGGGCAAGCTACGATGAAAATCGTTTATTTACGACGTTTACAAATGCATTCCATTTTTTTGATGTGGCCGGTTTCTTCGGGTTTGGCGCAGGTTCTGCCAACCTGGGCTCGCCTGCTTTGGTGAAGGGGGTGACACCGTTTTCGTGGCTACCTATGGGAAATCGGTTTGAAGAAGAGTCCGGCCGTATCGTGATCGAGTTGGGCATGTTTGGCTGGTTGTTCAGCCTGGCGATGCGCGCGGCGCTGTTTTTATGGTCGGCCAAGCTGGTTTTGGGTGGGCGCACCCGCACGGTACGCGTGGCCGCTGTGTTGGCCTTGCCGGTGATGGGTTTGGGAATGTATGCGGGTAATGGGGTGTTCGCCCATCCCTTTGCGGCAACTTATTACTGGTTTTGCGTGGCGCTGCTGGCGATGGCGCAGTTTGAACATAGGCGGGAAATGGTTCAACGGGCGCGGTTGCGTATGCAACAAACGCAGTCTGCTGTTGCGCGATGAGGGTGCTGGTTTACCATCCGGGTATGCAGCATGCGCATCAATTGGCATGGGCGTTGGAAGACGCGGGGTATTTGGCTGCTTTCTGGTCTGGCGTGCCGATAGTGGACAGCCGCCATCCCAGTAGCGGGCTATGGGGAATGGCGCAGAGCCGCTTGCGCGCTGTACCTATCGCCGTTGGCAAACGTCGTCATGCCGTGATATTTCCATTGCTGCGTCTGCTACTTGGCACTCGTTTTTTCAAATCCGTTTCAAATGACTGGAGCCATCGGCTTGATCGGGCTTATGACATGTGGGTGGCACGGCGTGTGCGTAAATTTAAACCGGACGTGGTGGTGTGCTACGAAAACTCGGCCCTGCATACTTTCAAAGCTGCGCGGGCGATAGGTGCGGTCTGTGTGCTGGATGCGGCCTCCGTTCATTACCAAGCAGGGCGGACATGGTTGGCGGATACGGTTAAAGCCAACCCGGCATGGGTAGATGACCAGAAACAGCAGGAAATTGAATTGGCTGATGCAATCCTGACCTGCTCAGAATTTGCGACCGAGACCTACCGGGCTGCGGGTGTGCCTATCGACAAGCTTTTCCCGATGCCTTTGGGTACGGATTTACCGGCTATACCCTTGCTTGCGAAAGCGACTAGTGGCCATTGCCGCTTTGTTTTTGTGGGCTCTTTGCGGCGGCTGAAGGGTGTGGATGTGCTGCTGGATGTTTTCGAACAACTGGCGCAAGAAGGTGCGCCTGTAGAGCTTGCCTTGATAGGGGGGATTGCCGAGCAGGACTTGGCAGACCGCGCTGCAAAAATACCAAACGTATCCCTCCGCCCATTCATGCCGCAGTCTGCTCTTTTCAATGAAATTGCCCGCCATGATTGCTTGATACTGCCGTCGCGTTTTGATTCGTTTGGCATGGTGGTGGCAGAGGCCATGGCGGTAGGCGTGCCTGCCATTGTGTCTGATCGGGTGGGAGCCAAGTGCATTATCGAGCAGCACCCGGAGTCGGGCTGGATTGTGCCTTGCGAGAAGGATGCCATCAAAGCGCAAATATTACAGGTGGTAGCAAACCGGGAAAATTTGATGTTGGCGGGCAAGGCGGCCCGACGTGCCGCGCAGGATTATTCCTGGCCAAGTTACCGTTCGCACGTAGTACAGACGCTGGAGGGTATTTATGCCCGTTATGGAAAACCGGTGACATGACTGAAAAAACACACAAACTGTGCGTGCTGACCACGCACCCCATTCAATACATGGCACCTTGGTTTCGTGCGCTGGCGCAAGAGCCGGAGTTTGATCTGGAAGTGATTTATTTACGTGAACTGAACGCAACGCAGCAAGGCGTGGGGTTTGGCCAGGCGTTTGAATGGGATATACCGCTGCGTCAGGGTTATGCCAGCCGGGTGCTGGGCGTGGCGGCGGGGCTGGCCAATTTGCCGAAAACCCTGTGGCGCTTGTGGCGGATGATTCGGGATAGCCGCCCCGATGCCGTGCTGATTACCGGCTGGAACGAGCCGGGTTTGATGGCGGGGTATCCGTTGATGCGCTTGCTGGACGTGCCGGTGATTTTGCGTGGCGATTCCAATGCGCTGCGCCCACGTTCTGCGCGGGTCAAATTACTGCACCGGTTACTGCTGGGTTTTGTCTCGGCGGCGGTGGTGGTCGGCAAGGTCAACCGGGAGTTTTATTTAAACAATGGCGTTGCGCCTGACCGATTGTTTGATGGCGCGCATTTTGTTGAATCGGAACGTATGACGGCGATGGCCGAAGCCCATGCGGGCGAGCGCGCCAGCTTGCGTGCGATGTGCGGCTTTGATGATGCGGATTTTGTATTCACTTTTGTCGGCAAGCATGTGCCGTTCAAGCGCCCTGTTTTGCTGGTGGACGCGGCTGCCAAGGCACGGCAGCGTGGCTTGCCGGTCAAGTTGCTGTTTGCTGGGTCGGGTGAACTGACGGAGGCATTGAAACAGCGCGCCGCCGAGTTGAACGTGCCTGTGCATTTCACCGGCTTTTTGAACCAGACCGAAATGTGGCAAGCCTATGTGCCCGCGGATGCGTTTGTGCTGCCTTCCACCAACGGCGAAACCTGGGGGCTGGTCACCAACGAGGCCATGCTGTTTGGCCTGCCGGTCATTGTCAGCGACCAGGTAGGCTGCGGCCCGGATCTGGTGATCGAGGGCGAAACCGGCCATGTGTTTTCCGGCGAAGCCGAAGGGCTGGCCGAAGCCATGGAAAAGCTGATCGAGAACCGCGACCGTGCCCCGGCAATGGGGGCGGCGGGCAGAAAGCGGGTGCTGGATAAATACTCGATGCAGGTTGCGACTGAGGGGTTGAAAGCGGCGTTGCAGAAAGTGATTAGTGAACGGTGAACGGTGAACGGTAGTGGAACTGCTGTCATCGCGAGGCCGCAAGCCGTGGCGCTCCATGGGTTTCGGTTTTGCTGTTCACCGATTACAGTTCACTGATCACGGCGACCCCGGGCGAGCGCTTAGTTTAATGCGGTGATTGATGCGCTTATTCTCCGCAATTAATGCGGCCAATGGCTTGCGCTTGCGGAGAATGCAACCCATAATGTCCGCATGAATAGCGGAGATTCTCTCTATATCTGGCAACAGGCCGACTGGCCTGACTGGCGTTATGATCTTGCCGCGTTGGCCGGGTCACTGGCGAGCGTGCATCGCGCACAGGGCCATTTGCTGGGTCGCATGGCTGATCTGGGGCTGGCTTTGCGTGATCAGGCCACCTTGCGGGTGCTGACAGAAGATGTCCTCAAGACCAGTGAAATCGAGGGCGAACAGCTTGATCCGGACGTTGTGCGCGCTTCCGTCGCGCGTCGTTTGGGTGTGGACATCGGTGCGCTGGCCTCTGTGGATCGCCATGTGGACGGCGTAGTCGAGATGGTGTTGGATGCCACCGGGCAGTTTGTCCGCCCACTTACCGTCGAGCGTCTGTTTGGCTGGCATGCGGTTTTGTTCCCAACCGGCTACAGCGGTTTGGCACCCATCCGCGTGGGGGCCTGGCGAGACGATGCCAACGGCCCCATGCAGGTGGTGTCGGGGCCAATTGGTCGGCAGAAAGTACATTACCAGGCGCCGCCCGCGTTGCAACTGGATGCCGAAATGTTGCGTTTTTTGGACTGGCTTGATCAACCCAGCGCGGATGACCCGGTCATCAAGGCGGGGCTGGCACATTTGTGGTTGGTGACTTTGCATCCGTTTGATGACGGCAATGGCCGCATTGCACGTGCCGTGGGCGACAGGATGCTGGCACGCGCCGAAAACGCCGCACAGCGGTTTTACAGCCTGTCGGCGCAAATCCAGCGTGAGCGCCGGGACTACTACACCTTGCTGGAGCACACGCAAAAAGGCACCCTGGATGTCACGCGCTGGCTCGACTGGTTTCTGGGCTGCTTGCTGCGCGCCATCCAGGGCGCAGAAGTCGCGCTGGCAGCGGTATTGGCCAAGGCGAAATTCTGGCAGCGTTGGTCGGGAACGCCGATGAACCAACGGCAAATCAAGTTGCTTAACCGGCTGCTCGATGGTTTCGACGGCAAGCTGACCAGCAGCAAATGGGCCGCCATCGCCAAGTGCTCGCCGGATACGGCGCTACGCGACCTTCACGATCTGATGGCTGGTGGGGTGTTGAGAAAATCGGCATCCGGCGGGCGCAGCACCAGCTACGAGCTGAGTCCTTTGCCATGAAAATCCTTTACGTCATTCCTTCCCGCTTGATGGACGTAAAGAAACAAGGCCAAACGGGCTAACGGACAATCTCGGTTGATATTAACCAACATTAACGTTACCCTAAGCGCACTTAAAAGAACTTTAGTGTTTTATTATGCCGCAAGCTCCATCGTCATTTCCGCTCTCGCCACGCGTTTCCCGGGCTTTGGTCAAGCTGGGGCGCGATATTGAAATTGCGCGTATAAAGCGCCGCCTGACGGTTGCGGCGCTGTGTGAACGGGCGGGTATTTCTGCGCCACTCTACCGGCGCATGGTAGGGGGCGCGCCCGGCACCTCCATTGGCGCATACGCGATGGTGCTGTTTGCGCTTGGAATGGGAACGCCGTTTGATAACCTGATCGATGCGGCTAAGGACGATACCGGTTTGCTTCTTGAAGAAGCGCGCTTGCCAAAACGTGTGCGCGCACCCCGCAAGAACACGGCGGCAACATGAGGCGTAGCGTTACAGTTTGTTTGGGAGAAAGCGCGGTTGAAGTCGGTGTGCTGGCATTTGAGGCCAAGGGCGCACGACAGGCCGCGTCATTCACCTACGCCGATAGCTGGCTGGCAAACGCGGAGCGTTTTGCCTTGTCGCCCGACCTGCCGCTGGTCTCCGGCTACCAGTTTCGCGCCAATAAGGATCCAGACCAGTCAGCATTTTTTGGCTGTTTTGCGGATGTTGAGCCGGACGGGTGGGGGCGCATGGTCATCAAGCGTGATTATGCAAAGCAACGCAAGGATAGCGGCGGTGACCTGCCTTCAGTCGGGTTGTTAACCGATTTTGATTTCCTGCTTTGGGTTAACGATTTCAGCCGGATGGGGGCTGTCCGCTTCCGTGACGACAAGGGTGTGTTTCATCGTCCATCGGGCGGCAAGCGAGAAACGCCGGCGCTTGTTCAACTGCCGCATTTGCTTTCCGCATCAAAAGCGGTTGAAGAAAACCGGGAAACTGACCGCGACCTGGATTATCTTCGCGGCAATGGCACGTCGCTGGGCGGCTTGCGACCCAAATGCGCCATTATCGATGCCGACGGTTCGTTGGCCATTGGCAAGTTTCCAAGCGTGAAGGACACCCGCTCCATCGTGCATGGCGAAGTCCTGGCGCTAAACCTGGCCACAACTGCCGGCATCACGGCTGCTAGCGCACGTGTGGTTGACTCGGAGGGTGTGCCTGTCGCTGTCATCACACGCTTTGACCGCCTTAACGGGCAGCGCCTGATGTATCTTTCCGCCCGGTCGCTTATGCAGGCAACCCCCGCCGAGCAATACACGTATGTGGACATCGCGGACACCATCCGCATGCACAGCAGCCAGGCCGGCAAGGATTTGGAGGAAATTTGGCGGCGTATGGTGTTCAACATTCTCATCAACAACGTGGACGACCACCTGAATAACCATGGATTCATTCACCAGGCTTACGGCCAATGGAAGTTAGCGCCCGCTTTTGACATCAACCCCTTCCCGGACAAGGCGCGCACGCTGAAGACCTGGATTTCTGAGGACGCGGGAGAAGCCGCCTCGCTGGATGAAGCCGTTGCGGTTGCCCACCTGTTTGGGCTAACCAGGGGCGCAGAAACGCGCGTGCTTGGCCAGGTTAAATCTGCCGTAGCCAACTGGAAAACCGTCGCTCGCGCCATCGGCATGCGTGCTTGGGATATCGATAGCTTTGCGCCAGCCTTCGAACATCCTGAACGCTGAACAGAATGCCGTTGGTATGAATCCAGATAATCTATTCGGGGCATATCGGCGCGTTCCCCCCTTGACAAAGGGGGTTAGGGGGATTTGAGGGTCGTAAGCTGTTTTGGCAAAGCTAAAATCCCCCTCAATCCCCCTTTATCAAGGGGGAAGCAAACCAAATTTCACAATGGACAATCCCGGATGAAAGTTCTCCACGTTATCCCCTCGCTTTCCGCCGTACACGGCGGCCACAGCCGGGCGATGCGCTTGATTGAACAGGCGTTGGCGCGGGGGGGCGGCATCCAGGAGAAACAATAGAAACAAAACTTTCCATTAGCATTATTATATTGCGATAATGGAAAGCATGTTTTCTAATAAATACCCTCTCCCCAAACTTGGTCAGCGTTTGCGCACACGGCGTTTGGAAAGAAACGAGACGCAGGCTCGCTTTGCTGCGCGGCTGGGAATTTCTATCCCCACGCTGCGACGCATGGAAAATGGCGATGCTTCCTGTCCGATTGGTTATTGGGCGCACGCGCTGGCTATTTTGGGTGCGGCGGATGATCTGGACGGGTTATTGCGCGAGCCGGAGTCGTTATTTAGCCAAGTGCAAGTTGCGCAGACAACCAGGAAGCGGGCTCGGTCATGATCCTGCAGCTGGATGTGTGGCTGACGCTGCCAGACGGCGAAACTGTGCGGTGTGGCGAACTGGCGTTTGCCGAGCCGGATGCGCGCGGCCAATACGATGCTGCTTTTCGCTACACGCCTGAATATTTGGCGCATCCGCAGCGCTTTCCGCTAGACCCTGGCGGGTTGCCTTTACAGTCTGGAGAGTGGCATGGCAAGAGGCTGGAGCCACCCTTGATGGTGTTTCAGGATGCGTTGCCGGATGACTGGGGGCGCAGGCTGCTAATTCGGCGCACGGGTCTGCCCAGAGGCAGGCAGGCCGAATGTTATTTGCTGGCCGCGCTAGGTGCGCAAGGCTTGGGGGCTTTGGCGTTTGCAGCACCAGAGATGGCAACGGGCAGGTCAAATACGCTCAGCGCGTTGCCGCATGAGCACGACTTGAATACGCTGTTGCAGGCTGCGGCGCAGTTTGAACAAACCGGCGAGCTGGATGGGGAATACAAGATACTGCTAAGTGCGGGTAGTTCGCCTGGTGGTGCGCGGCCAAAGGCGCTGGTACGCAGCGATGGGGTGGATTATCT
The DNA here is from genome assembly GCA_043740065.1 of Thiobacillaceae bacterium. GTDB lineage: Bacteria > Pseudomonadota > Gammaproteobacteria > Burkholderiales > Thiobacillaceae > UBA6918. The sequence continues at coordinate 9,294 of JAYUCZ010000159.1, forward strand.
GGCCAAATTTCCCAGCGTCCGCGATACGGTGGATATGGTGGGGCTGGAAGCGGCCACGCTTGCGCTGGCTCGGCTGGCCGGGTTGGAGGTGGCCGACGCACACATCGTGTCACTGGCTGGCAATAAGCGGGCATTGCTGGTGCGGCGTTTTGATGTGACGGCGGCGGGCGGGCGGTGTCATATGCTAAGTTTTCAGACCGCACTGGCGGCAGCGGGGTGGTATGTGGCCGGTTATCAAGACCTGCTGCAATGGTTGCGCCAGTATGGCTACCAGCCAGAAAAAGATGTTCCGGCGCTGTTCCGCCAGATGGTGTTCAATGCCCTGGTGGGCAATGTCGATGACCATCTCAAGAATTGCTGGCTGCTGGCGGATGCGCGGGGCTTTCGGCTGGCGCCGTCTTTTGATCTGCTGCCGGACGTAAATGGCCATCGCGAACATGTGCTGAATTTTGAGTACAACAATATCGCGCCCGGAGTGGCAGCGCTTGAAGCACTTGGCGCGAAGTGGGGGGTTTCCGGTGCCGCACATATTGTTGGCAAGGTGGCGGGTGCGCTGCCGGAGTATCCACGGTTAGCCCTGTCGTGTGGGGTTCCAGAAGCAGAGATCGCACGGTTTTGCCGCCCAAAAATTTAATCCCCCAATGAAAATTCTCCACGTTATCCCCTCCCTTTCTGCCGTACACGGCGGCCCCAGCCGGGCCATGCACTTGATCGAGCAGGCGTTGCTTGGGCAGGGTGTAGAGGTGGAGATTGCCACAACGGATGATGACGGATCGGGGCGGCGGGTGGCGATTGTGTCTGAGGTTGTCTCCCTTCCAGAGGTTAACTCCCTCCCCACTTGTGGGGAGGGTTGGGGTGGGGATGAATCTTTCCCCCTCCCAGCCTCCCCCACATACGATTTCGCACGGGCTTCAGCCCGTAGCGAATCGGAGTCCTTTAGGACAAGTGGGGGAGGAGTGAATCCACAGGGGTGGGGGGTAAGGCGCTATTTCCCCAAACGTACCGAGTTTTACAAGGTGTCGCCGGGTTTTGCGCGTTGGGTGTTTCGCCATGTGCGCGATTACGACCTGATCCATATTCATGCATTGTTTTCCTTTACCAGCATCGCAGCAGCGTGGGCGGCAAGATGGGCGGGCGTGCCATATGTGGTGCGTCCGCTGGGCACGTTGAATCAATATGGCGTAACAAAGCGCAGACCGTGGCTGAAGCGCTTGTCTCTGAAGTTGATCGAAGCGCCGATTTTGCGCCATGCAGCGGCAGTGCATTTCACCGCAGAGGCGGAACAGCGCGAAGCCGAGGCGCTGGGTATTCCGATGCGCGGGGTGGTGATTCCGTTGGGGGTGGAAGTTTTGTCCCCCTCCCGGCCTCCCCCACAAGTGGGGGAGGGGATAAAGGGCTGTCCCTCACTTGTGGGGGAGGGGATAAAGGGCTGTCCCTCACTTGTGGGGGAGGACGCAACAGCAAAAAACTCCCTCCCCACTTGTGGGGAGGGCTGGGGTGGGGAGTGCTTGAATCCCTTGTGGGTCCAATTTCCCCAACTCGCCGGCAAACGCGTCGTGCTGTTTTTATCCCGCCTGGATGCAAAAAAAAATCTGGAAGGTTTGTTGAAGGCATTTGGTTTGTTGGCAGATGAAATCCCGGATTTACACCTGCTAGTTGCAGGCGATGGCGAACCGGCCTATGTGGCGGGGTTAAAGAAGCTGGCTGAAAATCTGCGACTGGCGGATCGCGTTACCTGGGCGGGGCATCTGGACGGCGAGTTGAAGGCTTCGGCATTTGCGGCGGCCAGTGTGTTCGCCCTGCCCTCTTATTCCGAAAACTTTGGCATCGCCGCCGCCGAGGCCCTGCTGGCCGGCTTGCCCTGCGTGCTGGGCGAAGGCGTGGCGATTGCGGGTGAGGTGGCGCAGGCGGGAGCAGGTGTAACGGTATCGCCAGAACCGCAAAGCATTGCGGGTGGGCTGGCGACGCTGTTGGCGGATGAACGCTTGCGCGTGGATATGGCGCACAAGGCAGCGGCCTTTGCGCGAGAGAAGTATTCGGTGGAGGCAATGGGGGCGGAGTTGGTGCGGCTGTATGAAGGGATCGTGGTCGTATAAATCGATCCTGATCTTGGCTCATTTATTGTTTGCTTAGAACGTGAAATGCCTTATCGGTTTGTGGATGTCGCTACCTTAATCAAGGATTTCATCAAGGATGTGGAGGAAATTCGATGAACAAATTGCATATGGAAGTCCAGTCTGCGCAGTTGGCGCTGGATCGCTTTGGTGTTGCCTTGCAGGCGGCTAAGAGTGGCCGCAAGCCGCATGCTTATTCCGGCGTTGGGTTTGAAAACATGGCGCAGTTTGGCGAGGTGTTTACCCCCAAGCGCTGGGAGTTGGTCGAGGCGCTGAAGGCCGCAGGGCCGCTCAGTATTTATGCGCTGGCCAAACACCTGAACCGCCATTATCGCAATGTATACAAGGATGTCGCGGTTTTGTCCGAGTGGCTGGTGATTGAAAAGGACGAATCCGGCAAGGCTTTTGTGCCTTGGGATGAGATTGATGTCAGGATGGCGTTGGCAAAGCAGGCGACTTATTCCAATTCTCGACAGAAACAACGCTAATTATTTGACGGATAGGGTAGGGCGGATGAGGCCGAAGGCCGGTGCGTGGTTGTTGCCGATTTATCGGCTTTACAACCACGGCCTACCCCTTGCGGGTGTTATCCGCCGCATGATATAGGTCGCATGCGGCGGGCTGTTTTAATGTCCGGCACGCTGCGCTCATCCGCCCTACAAAATCACACTTTCTAACGGGAAATGGAATTGGCTGCCTGCCATGGGTGTGTTCGCGGCTGCCGTCATTCCGGGTTAACGATGCATGGCAATGAATGGCGCGATATAATGAATACATGCATTCATTTGGGAGGGTGACATGGCAACATCTATCAGATTGGCTTCTGAAATCGAGCAGCGGTTGGACTTTCTGGCAAATCAAACCGGGCGTACCAAGGCCTTTTATCTCCGGCAAATGATCGAAAACGGCATGGATGATCTGGAGGATTATTACCTTGCAGCAGAAGTGCTGGAGCGCGTGCGCAAGGGTGATGAACTGCTCTATTCGTCCAAGGATGTGAGAAAAGACCTTGGCCTGGAAGATTGATCTTGGCCTGGAAAATTGATTACACCGAGACAGCCAGAAACCGGTTGCGCAAACTCGACAAACAGACTGCAAGGCGCATTGTTGACTATATGGATGAACGCATCGCCTTGCTGGAAAATCCCCGCAGCGCAGGAAAAGCACTGACCGGGCCGATGGGCGGGCTGTGGCGATACAGGGTGGGCGACTTTCGGGTGGTTTGCGAATTACAGGATGACGTGATGCGCGTGCTGGTGATTGAAATCGGCAATCGGCGCGAGGTTTATCGGTAATCCCGGATAATCCATTCGGGGCATATCGGCGTGTTCCCCCCTTGACAAAGGGGGGTTAGGGGGGATTTGAGGGTCGTAAGCTGTTTTAGCATAGCTAAAATCCCCCTCAATCCCCCTTTATCAAGGGGGAAGCAAACCGAATTTCACAATGGGATTTCACAATGGATAATCTCGGTTGAATACAGTCCGCCACGTTTACCAATGCGCCTCCAGCCCCGCCTTCCAGTCAGCCACAAACTGCTGGATAGAGTCGATGAAGTCCTGGTCGTGTTCGGTGCCGCTGATGCTGAGATGAATCAGCGACTGCTGCGGGTTGGGCTGATGTCCGGTAGTCACAGTCCATTGAAAGGCATACGGGCAACCTGGCAAGGTAAAGCGCACGCCGCTACGCAACGCCTCGCGGTGCGTATCAAACGTCCCCCACACGCAATAAATTTCGCCGCTCGACTTGGTATCGCTCAACACCTTTTCGATAGAAGCGCACCAGTGCGGTAACGCGCTGATCGTCAGGCGACGCTGAAGATCGGCTGCCGTAGCGGGAATCGTAATCGTGGCAAAGAATTCCATGCGCACATGGTAATCGGAAGCGGAAACAGTTGCCGCACGGGGTCAGATAAAATCTGCTGGACATTCAAGCCGTCATCGAATAACGCGGCGTTTCCTCGCCGGGCGCGGCTTTTTTGGCCGCGTTGAGATAAGCATCAAAAGCCATGGCGATGTTGCGCAGGAAGGTTCGCCCCAGCGCGGTGACACGGATTTCTTCCGCGTCGGTTTCCACCAGTCCGTCGGCTTGCAGGGGTTGCAAGCGTTTCAAGTCATCCGCGAAGTAGCTGTCAAAATCTATCTTCCAGCGCGTAGTGATGTGCTGTTTGCGGATGGACATATCGCACATTAGTTCGGTGATGACATCGCGGCGGATTTTGTCGTCGGGGCTCATGCGGTAGCCCTTGACGGTGGCCAGGCCTTTTGCGGCAATCAGTTTTTGATATGCCGCCAGCGTTTTTTCATTCTGGGCGTAAACATCGCCGGTCTGGCTGATGGCGGATGCGCCAAAGGCGTAAATATCGGCATTGCGATGCGTGGTGTAGCCCTGAAAATTGCGCCATAAGGTTTTGCTGCGCTGCGCCTTGACCAGCTCGTCTTCGGGCTTGGCAAAGTGATCCATGCCAATATCGACATAGCCTGCGCCTTCCAGCGTTTGCAGTATCTCGTCCTGCATGGCCATGCGGGTGTCAAAGTTTGGCAGGTCGGATGGCAAAATCAGCTTCTGGTGTTTTTTCATCCACGGCACGTGCGCGTAGCCGAATACGGCCAGCCGGTCGGGATTGAGGCGAACGATTTCCTTCAAAAGTACGCGGTAGCTTGCCAGGGTTTGATGCGGCAGGCCGGTCATCAAATCCAGATTGATGCTTTCAAAGCCTTCCTGCCTGAACCAGCCATACACCTGTTCAATCAACGACAGGGGCTGGATGCGATTGACCGCCTGCTGGACTTTTTCGTCGATGTCCTGCACGCCCAGGCTGGCGCGGTTGAAGCCGGATTCGCGCAGGGCTTGCACTTGCTCCAGGGTCAGGCCACGCGGATCGACTTCCACCGAAACTTCGGCATCCGGCGCAAAGTTAAAACGCGCGCGCAGGTGCGCGGCCAGATTGCGAATATCGTCGGCATGCAAAAAAGTCGGCGTACCGCCACCCCAATGCAACTGGACGACCGGACGCGCCGGATCGGTCAGCGCGGCAACTTCATCAATTTCGCGTTTGAGAATCTTCAGATACTCGGTGGCCTTGCTGTACTTTTGCGTGGCCACCATGTTGCAGCCGCAGTAATAACAAAGCGTGTCGCAAAACGGGATATGCACATACAGCGAAATGGGTCGGGCGGACTCCTGGCTTTCGATCAGCTCCTGCTGCCACTGGCCGATGCCGAAATCTTCGGAAAAATGCGGTGCGGGCGGATAAGAGGTATAGCGCGGCCCTGGCTGGCTGTACTTTCTTAGCAGGGCGATGTCTGCGTGCATGGGCGGGCGGCTTGGTTTAATAAGATTAAGTTATCCTATTATATCTGCCTGTTTTTGTCCATACAGAGGGTGTCTCCCCGCCCACCCGTGGCGACAAGCATGCAGTGCATGACGCTCTCCAAAAATCGGGACAAGATTCCCACTTTTATTACGCAGAAATTTTGATGCCGGATGCACGCATCCAAAGTCTGGTTTCCTGCGTATTACCGGCATGAACACGCCCCATGCCAGCCCCGATACCAGCCCGAACAGCGCACGATTTGGCGGTGATATAGTTTGCAGCATGCGCCAGCCGACCCCGCCTGTTACTCCGGATTCCATGCCGGATTCCATGCCGGATTCCACGCCAGATTTCACACGCAACGCCCAACTGCGAAGCTGGGTGCTGGCCATGGCGGGCGGCGATGAGGCCGCGCTGGCAAAACTTTATGCGACCACGTTGTCCAGGGTATTTTCTTTGGCGCTCCGGGTTTCCGGCCGCCGCGATCTGGCAGAAGAAGCCGTGGTGGAAACCTATTGGCAAGCCTGGCGGGAGGCGGCGCGGTTTGATGTCGGGCGCGGCGAAGTCATGGCCTGGCTGATGATGATGTGCCGCTCGCGCACGCTGGATTTGTTGCGCAAGCAGGATGCGGCCATTTCGCTCGCCGCGCCGGAAGAACTGCTGGAAGTTGAAGCGGATGGGAGCGGCACGCCGTTAAGCCAACTTTTGTCTGCCGAGCAGGACGGCCTATTAAGAAACGCCCTGCACACCTTGACCCCGCCCCAGCGGCAACTGGTCGCGCTGGCGTTTTACAAGGGGCTATCCCACCAGGAAATTTGCGACCACACCGGCATGCCGCTGGGTACGGTTAAATCCCATTTAAAGCGTGCGCAGGACGCGCTGAAAATCGCATTGCATCAAACCGCATTGCATCGCGCACAAGGAGCCCATCATGGCGACTAAATCAGGCAAACACACCGAGGCGCTAGACCCGGAAATTCTGGCCGCGCTGGCCGCAGGAATACGCCCCGTCGAACCCGAACCAGAGCTGGCCGTGCGGATGCGCAGCAAGCTGTTCCAGCGCATTCACGGCTCGGCAGCAGATTTCAAGTTTGTACACAGCCACGAAGGCGAATGGGTAAACCTCATGCGGGGCATCGAGATCAAGATACTCCGTCAGGATGCGCATAGCCGCACCATGCTGATCCGCATGGCACCGCATTCCAGCTTGCCCGCCCACGTGCATGAACTGGATGAAGAAAGCCTGGTCATGGACGGCGCAGCCACCGTGCAGGGCGTGGCCTGCCAGGTTGGCGATTACCATTTTGCGCCCGCCGGCAAAGACCACGATCCGATTGAAAGCGTCACCGGCTGCCTGTTGTTTGTGCGCGGCTCGGTCGCTCAATCTGCACGTCAATGAGGGCGCTGCCTATCCTTTTTGCGCTGGCTACTCTCATGCAAGCTCCTGTCGCCTACGCTCAGAATGTTTACGCCGCACCCACCTGGCTACCCGGCGGCCACCTGCAAACCCTCTACAGCGCGCTGTTTTTACGCGGGCCGGATGTGGCGTACCGGCGCGAACGCTGGGAATGGCCGGACGGCGATTTTATCGACGCGGACTGGATAGACGCAAACGACCAACGTGCGCCGGTGCTGGTGCTGTTTCATGGCCTGGAAGGCAGTTCGCAAAGCCATTACGCACGCGACCTGATGGCGGCGGTAAAGCAGAAAAACTGGCGCGGTGTGGTGGCGAATTTTCGGGGTTGTTCGGGCGAACCCAACCGCCTGCCACGCGCCTATTTTGCTGGCGACACGGCGGAAATCCAGGCCGTGCTTGCGCGTGTCAAAACCGCTTATCCCGACGCGCCGGTTTTTGCGGTCGGCGTATCGCTGGGCGGCAATGCGCTGCTCAAATGGCTGGGTGACTCGGGCAAGCAGGCGGGCGCATGGGTTAAAGCCGCCGCTGCCGTTTCTGCGCCGGTGGACATGAACGCTGCCGGCCATGCGCTGGACAGCGGTTTCAACCGGCTGGTTTACACCCGCCATTTTCTGACCACGCTGAAAAAGAAGGCGCTCGACAAAGCCGTACAATTTCCCGGCACGCTGGATGCCGAAGCCATCGCCACCGCCACCACCTTTCAGGAATTTGACACCCACGTTACCGCCCGCCTGCACGGATTCAAGGATGCCGAAGATTACTGGACGCGTGTATCCAGCAAGCCCGGCCTGAAAAACATCACCGTGCCGACCCTGCTTATCAATGCCCGCAACGATCCCTTCCTGCCAGCATCCAGCTTGCCTGGCCTTTACGACGTTTCCCCGCAAGTGACCCTGGAGCAGCCAGAAGAAGGCGGGCACGCCGCATTTCCCGGCGGGTCTTTTCCCGGCAATATCGACTGGCTGCCGCAACGAATTCTGGAATTTATGACCGAAGGCAATTAGTCCCGCATGACAAAGCCGGGTTGGCCGATATAATCAGGCAGTGATTTTTACCTGTTTGAGCCAACCATGAATCTGCCTAAAGAAATCTTCAAAGCCTACGACATACGCGGCATTGTCGGCCTTACCCTCACGCCGGAAATTGTCGAGGCCATTGGTCACGCCATCGGCTCGGAAGCGGCGGCTCGCAAGCAGACCGCCATCTGCATAGGCCGCGATGGGCGCTTGTCCGGCCCGGAACTTGCGGCGGCGCTGGCGCGGGGCATTCAAAAAGCCGGTATTGATGTGATTGACCTGGGCATGGTGGCCACGCCCATGACTTATTTTGCCGCTTACGAACTGGGCACAAATTCGGCGGTGATGGTCACCGGCTCGCACAACCCGCCCGACTACAACGGCCTGAAAATGGTGCTGGGCGGCGAAACCCTGTCGGGCGACACGATTCAGCAATTAAGAGCGCGGCTGGAACAAAACAATCTCAGTAGCGGCAGCGGCAGCTACCGCACGCACGATATTGTCGGCGCGTATCTCACCCGCATTGCGGGCGATGTCAAAGTCGCACGACCGATGAAAATCATCGTCGATAGCGGCAATGGCGTAGCCGGTGCATTTGCGCCGGAGCTGTATCGGCGCATGGGCTGCACGGTGGAAGAAATGTTCTGCGAGGTGGACGGCACGTTCCCTAACCATCATCCCGACCCATCCGTTCCAGCCAACCTGCAAGACCTCATCGCGCGGCTAAAAACATCGGAGGCCGAACTGGGTTTTGCCTTTGACGGCGACGGCGACAGACTGGGGGTGGTCACCAAGGACGGCACCATTATTTTCCCGGATCGCCAGTTGATGCTGTTTGCCGACGATGTGCTGTCGCGCAACCCCGGCGCAGAAATTATTTTCGACGTGAAATCCACGCGTAATTTATTTGACTGGATACGCAACCGAGGCGGCAAACCCACACTATGGAAAACCGGCCACAGCTTCATCAAGGCCAAGATGAAAGAGTCCGGCGCACTGCTGGCGGGCGAAATGTCCGGGCATATTTTTTTCAAGGAGCGCTGGTTTGGCTTTGACGACGGCATGTACGCAGGCGCACGGATGCTGGAATACCTTTCCAAACAGGCCGACCCCAACGCCACATTAAAAAGCCTGCCCGATTCCATCAACACCCCAGAACTGCAAATAGTAATGGCGGAAGGCGAGCATTACGCGCTGATGGATCGCCTGCAAAAAACCGCCAAATTTCCCGATGCCAAAGAAGTCATCACGCTGGATGGATTAAGAGTGGAATACGCCGATGGCTTTGGGCTGGCGCGACCTTCCAACACTACGCCGGTGATTGTGCTGCGCTTCGAGGCAGATACCGAAGAAGCGATCAAACGCATCCAGAACGATTTCCGCCGCGTGTTGCTTGAGCAAGCACCACAACTCACCCTGCCATTCTGATAGAGAAAAACATGTCCAGCACACTAGCAGTCACCTCCGCCAGCAGCGCCATCTGGCGCAATCACACTGCCGCACCCGATGTGCCGGGGCTGGCGGTCAGAACCACTTACCCCAACAACCCGGACGGCGTGGAAGTCATGCTGGAACAGTGGCAAGCCGGTTCATCCGAACCGCCGCACTCGCACCCGGGCGACGACATGACGGTAGTAATCGAGGGCGAAATGCGCATCCAGTTTTACACCCGGGAATCCGGCAAGCTGACACCGCAAGGGTCGCCACTGATTTTGCGCAAAGGCGAAACCGGCTACATCCAGGCTGGCCGCATCCACGATGCCAGGTACACGCAAAACTGCAAACTGGTATTCGTGCATGACAAGGCATTTGGTTTTATCGCGCAAGACTAAATCAGGCCAAACAAAGTATGGCTAACTCCCAGTGCCTGCTCTACCGGCCAAATGCCGAGCCGGAAACCATTCATATCGACGATATCAGCGAGCACATCGGCAATCGCGAACACTTTATCTGGCTGGATCTGGACGGCGACGAATCCGGCATCATCGCCAAGCTGGGCGAAGAACTGGGTCTGCACGAATTGGCGCTGGAAGACGCTCTCACCACGCATCAGCGCCCCAAGCTGGAGGAATACACCAGCCACTTGTTCATCAGCGCCAAAACTGCCGAGCTGTGGGAAAACCGCGTGCACTTTAGCGAAGTGCATTTTTTTATCGGCGCAAATTTTGTGGCCGCCATCCGGCATGGCCGCAGTCTGGCGTTTTCCCGCGTGCATGACCGCATGCGCGCCATGCGCGGCAGCATCAAGCCCGGTAGCCCGGTAGCGCTTTATCTGCTGCTGGATTTGATCGTCGATCATTTTCGCCCGGTGCAAGAAAGCATGAACGACCGTTTCCACACCCTGGAAAACGTGTTACTCACCGACGCGTTGGATCGCACTGATCTGGAAAAACTCTATAACGTCAAACGCGAACTCAGCCAGTTACGCGATGCGGCAGAACCCATGCAAGCCATCGTGCTGGACTTGATCCGCCTGCACCCGGAACTGGTCACGCCCGCGCTAAAAGTCTATTACCGCGACGTACACGACCACGCCATGCGCGGAACCGCCGCCATCGACATGCTGCGCAGCAATGCCTCGGATGCCATGCAATTTCACCTTGCCTCGCTGACCCTGCGGCAAAACGAAGCGGTGCAAAAACTGGCGGGCTGGGGCGCGATTCTCGCCATTCCCACGGTAATTTTTTCACTCTACGGCATGAACTTTGACCAGATGCCCGAACTGCATCTGCCGTGGGCTTACCCGGCGGTGCTGGCAGGCACCGCAGCGGCGGCATTCTGGCTCTATCGCAGACTGAAAAACCGCAACTGGATATAAGACGAACCAACATGAACCTCGACCCTGCAAAAATCGGCATCGTTTCCATCTCCGACCGTGCCTCAACCGGCGTGTATGAAGACAAGGGCTTGCCCGCGTTAAAAGAATGGCTGGCTGCCACGTTGTTGAATCCGCTGGAATTCGAGGCGCGGCTGATTGCCGATGAGCAGCCCCTGATCGAAGCCACGTTAAAAGAACTGGCGGACGACCAACGCTGCTGCCTGATTTTAACCACCGGCGGCACCGGCCCTGCGCCGCGTGATGTCACGCCGGAAGCCACGCTGGCGGTGGCCGACAAGGTGCTGCCGGGGTTTGGCGAACAGATGCGGGCGGTGTCGCTGAAGTATGTGCCGACCGCGATTCTCTCCAGACAAGTTGGCGTGGTGCGCGGCACCAGTTTAATCATCAATTTGCCCGGCCAACCCAAGGCCATCGCCGAAACCCTCGACGGCGTATTTGCCGCCGTGCCTTACTGCGTCGATCTGATCGGCGGCGCGTATCTGGA